>JAVBSU010000053.1:0-22645 GCA_031556555.1 Christensenellaceae bacterium | reverse complement strand
GTTATCAGCATTGATGTACAGCCCGACGGCGCTGCCAATGTGACGGCTGTTGGACGCGGAAAAGCATGGCTGTATGCCAAGTTGGTTGATGCTGACGGCAACGTAATCCCCGGATTCGAAGCCCAGCAGAAAGTAAGCGTTAAGCAGCTCGTAACAGACTTCATCATGTTCAGCGACCTCGACCAGTATAAGGATAATCCTAAGACTGTTAAGGTCGGCGGAGTCATCGGCGCATGGTTCGGTTACGTGCCCGAGCAGGATCCCACGAACCCGAGGTCTGGCGTCAGCAAGACCGGCGTGACACGCGACGTACGCAGCAGCACAGGCGCGGCCGAGCTCGTAAAGGGTTCGGACGGCAATTGGAAGATCAAGGGCCTCAAGCCCGGCTATGCGATCTTCGAAGTAACCGCGACCGATGGCAGCAACGTAACAAGGTCCGTCAGGGTACAGGTTGTCAAATAAGGCTTCTTGCAACTGACAAAACTACAATAGGAAACATCAACCGCGGATTGGGCAAGACACACTGTTGAACAAATATGCGCCCCAAAACACATTATGCTCATAAGTGTTGAGCCCAAACCGCAAACTTGATGAAACTTATGCCACCCGGCCTTTCAAACGAATGGCCGGGTGGTTATTTATAAGGGAGGAAAATACAATGAAGTACCAAAAGATCCACGGCACTAATTTAAACGCTTCCAGTGTGGTGCTTGGATGCATGCACCTCAATGAACTCTCGAAGGGAGAAGCGGAAACGCTTATAAAGACAACACTTGATGAAGGGATAAATTTTTTTGATCACGCGGACCGTTACGGCTGGGGAGAGTGCGAAGAGCTCTTCGCAGACGCCATAGGCATGAACGGCGACCTGCGCGAAAAGCTGATCATCCAGACGAAGTGCGGCATAGTTAAGGGCGCCGAAGGCTGTACCGACTACTTTGATTTCTCAAGGGCGCACATACTCGCTTCCGTCGAAAAGAGTTTGAAACGCCTAAAGACGGATTATGTGGACATACTCCTGCTGCACCGCCCCGATACGCTCATGGAGCCCATGGAGGTTGCCGAGGCCATAGACATCCTGCATTCGAAGGGGATGGTGAGATACTTTGGAGTGTCCAATCAAAACCCCACACAGATGGAACTCCTGCAAAAGTATGTGAACCAAAAGTTCGTGGTGAACCAATTACAGCTCAGCATGGCCTACACGCCCATGATAGACTCGGGCATGACGGTAAACATGTTGTTGGGCCAGAGCACCGTCAGGGATGGGGGAATACTGGAGTACTGCAGGCTGAAGGATGTCACGATACAGGCATGGTCGCCCTTCCAGTACGGGTTCTTCGAAGGCGTATTCCTGAACGAGAAAGAGAAGTACGGGGAGCTTAATAAAGAGATCGACATAGCGGCCAAAAAGTACGGCGTTACGAACAACGGAATAGCTGTGGCCTGGATACTGAGGCATCCCGCCGAAATGCAGGTGGTTCTTGGTACAACAAAACCTAAGCGTGTGAAAGAATGCGCGGCGGGCTCAGAGGTTTATATACCGCGCGATGAGTGGTATAAAATGTATGTTGCGGCTGGTGGAATAATACCGTAAATAAAGCTGTAATAGGAACCGGTGTGCGCGCGAAATGTGCGCACAACACACGCGCACACCGGCACATTGCATCCCAATTAAAAGCACATTTTGCACAAGGCGCGGCACAAGGCCCGAGAACGGTGTAATAGTCGACATAAAATCAATAGAAACCACACAAAAATATTAAATTCGACTCGAAACTCTTTTTTTTCAGTATTCTAACATACATACTTGAAAATAATTTTTGAAAAATGTATGATATAACCGAGTAGTTATCATATGAAAAATGATTAGCTTATACTAGTTCCAATTTAAAATGTTATTGACATTTTAAATTCTGCGCCAATGGCGCAGGGCGGCTTTGCCGCCGAAACGCCGTTCAAGACTTGCTTCCTGCGGCTTTGCCGTAACGGCAATCATAGATTGCCGGATTAAAAACATATGATGTTTTTAATCGAAGAATAGTATTATTTTAAATCACGGTTCTTTACCGTATGTTCGCGAAGAACCGGGGGAATTTACCGCTTATGAAGAAAACTTTGCTTATCGTCCTTCTAATACTGGGCCTGTTCATAGGCAGCACCGTTGGTGAAGCAATGGAGTTTGATACTTCCGAACTCGCCGAAGTGCCTGCCATGGAGATTGAACGTGAACATGGCGGCGATGGGTCGACCATTGAAATAGAACGTGCGGAAGTGGGCGCGGGCGAGGATATAGCCGCAAACGCCATCCTTTATAATGCATATTTTAAAGTCTACAGTGATTCGGGAAAGCCCATTGAAGGCGCGGCCATAAGCATAGGCGGCGAAGTCGTGGCAGTAACGGGCAGCGGCGGGCTGGCGCAGGTAGAACGCACTAACGGCCAATTCGACTATACGGTTTCAAAGAGCGGTTACGAGTCCGCTTCGGGCAGCGCGGTCATAGAAGACGCCAGCATAAACATTTCGACGATACGCCTTAAAAAAATGGATCATGTAGAATTTACGGTCACGAGCGGCGGCGTTGCTGTGGCGGGAGCGGCCATCACTTTCGACGGCCGGTCGAAAACTACAAGTTCAAGCGGAACGGCGGCGTTTTGGTCAAGGGACGGCAGCTTTTCTTACTCTGTGACGCATGAAAATTTCAAAACAGCCACCGGAACTGTGGATGTTGCGGGCGACGTCGCGGTGGAAGTAGAGCTTTCCGGCGCTTATCTTGCCGCTTTTAATGTAGTAGACGACCTTGGCGCATCCCTGGGCGGCGTCAGTATAAATGTGGATTCCAGTGATACTGTCGTTACCGGTTCGGACGGTACGGCTTCGCTTTGGGTGGAGAAGGGCAGCCACAGCTATGTGGCCGGCCGTGACGGATACGATAACGCGGCGGGCGAGTTTTACGCCGACTCATCGCTCAAGGGCGTGAACATTGAGATGACGCGCAAAAAGTACGTTGCGGCCTTTACGGTTACAGATGAAAACGAAGTGCCTATCAACCAGGCTAAGATAAGCATGCCGGACAACATAGTCTTCACGGACGCTGACGGCAATGCGCAGATACAAGGGCTGCTGCCGGGAACTTACGACGTTAACGTAAGCAAAGACGGCTACATTGATTATATGGGCGAAATACAGGTGGTGGACGCAACGGTGCGCGCGCATGTCGTGCTGGCCCAAGCGCCTGAGCCGCCTCCTCCCGAACCCACGCCCACGCCCGCGCCGACAGCGCGGCCCACTACAAGGCCAACGTCAAGGCCAACGCCCACTCCAAGCGTGGTGCCTACAAAGACACCCCGGCCTACGCCCAGCTCCTCAAAAACGCCGGTGATAGCTTCGCTTATGCCTTCACCGAGCCCGTCCGCGGGAGCGCCTGCAAGCCCATCGCCGAGCCCCAGTCCTACCGAGGGCAAAGAACTTTTGAGCGTGGGCTTCAATATCGTGGACGAGAACGGTGATCCGATGGCTGATGTTGAGACTGAGCTGCACTCCGAATCGAAAAAAGGCAGGACGGACGGCGACGGTTATATATTCTACCTTGACGTAGAGCCGGGCGCGCATACCTTTTACGTAATGAATGACGACGGCACTGCCAGGGCGCAGAAAGATTTCGTTATAGAATATTCCAGCGCCACCAGGTTTGAGACGGGCGCTCACGTTTATGACGACGTGTTCGTAAAAACCGATCTCAACTCCGTAACCATGGACATGGCTGTTGAAGGAAAGCAAATAGATATAGTAGGCGTGCACGAGGGCTGGTCTCCCTTCTACTCCGAATTGCCGTCAGGCGGCAACTCGTCCCAGCCTTTTGGCGAGGGGAATATGACCTTATGGCTGATCGGAGGGGTGGCGCTGCTGCTTACGCTGGTAGTGGTGTTCATAGCCGTGAGGAAAAGATCGGGCAAAGTGGCCAGTAGTGAAGACGATATTGAAACCGGCGGCCAGTAGAGCGCGGAACGCTAATTGTTAGGAGAACCGGATTTGGAAATATGGCTTATAATACTCCTAGGAGCGGCGGGAGTCATTATTGTAAATTTAATAAACAAGAGAAAACCCGTGTATAAGATCGGTGGAACGATAGCCATCATCTTAGCTTGTGTACTGGGCCTTCTCTTGTATTATTTTTTGTCTTACACGGAAAACGTTGAAACCGTGCTCATGACGCTGGGCCTGTCCGTGGCGATGCTCATACTCATCTATGTCCTCATCGTTGTCGCGGGCAATTATTATGAAAACCGCAAGCTGCAAAAATTGCAGAGCATGGAAACGGACGCGCTTACCGAGCAACTCATGGACGCGCTCAGCAAGAACAGTTCGCGCAAAGGCAGGAAAGCCAGCAGAAAGAGCGCATCTGAAGAGTGGCAGGATGAAATGATGACAGTGAGCGAACTGGAGCACAGGATGGCTGCCGGTAACGGCGGCGAGCCCCAGGACGCCGGTGAAATAGTCCTTGAAGAGCAGCAGGAATACGAAGTTGAAGCCGAAGGTTTTTACGCGGCTGAAGAGATTTCAGGCGAAGCTGGTGAGGCGCTGGAAAGCTACGAAGAGGAAGAAGCGGAACTTTATGTACAGGAAGACGGAATGGAGACCGGACCGCAATCTGTGCTTGAAGCCGGGCCGGAGGAGCCTGCCTACGGCGAGCAGCCGGAGAGCACGTTTGAAGAGTGGAAGCCTGAAGTGCTTGAGGATATGAGCGTGGTCATAAATAGGGGTGGAGAAGACGAGGATACGGAAAAGCCGGATATGGAAAAGCTGGATGTGGACAAGTTTGAAACGGAAGAGATGAGCGGCAGTGAAACGGTGGAGGAATGGCAGCCCGATACCGACGTTGAGCAGAGACTCAGGATACAGCGGGATTCCGCGCGCGAAGAATCCGCGGCGGAGCTGGACGAATGGCAGGTCGATTCCGTTATGCCGGGGGATTGGGAAGACGAGGAAGAGCCTATATATGATGATGTAGAAAGCGCGTACGGCGAGGACGGGGAAGAATTTGAACCCGTCGAGTTTGTGAGCGCGTTCAACAGGAGAAGCGGTGCTGGCGCGGAGACGCCGGAGCCCGCGTTTGAATATGAGAGCGGCGGGGAGGCCGCGGGTTTCAGCGAAGAGGAAGCCATGGAGTGGGTTTCAACGTTCAGGGAAGGCAGGGACGAAGAGGAACCGGAACCCGAAACCGGGGAGAAGGTGGCGGAGGCCGTTGCTTTTGTAGAGGAACTCATAGCGGAGGAACCGGAGCAAACCGGCAGCGCCGTCTTTGCGGCGGAAGAAATCGTTTTGCAAGAACCGGAGCAACCCGAGACTGCGGAGCAGGATATGCTTATTGCCTCTGAAACCGTGGAAGAGGCCGCGGCGTATGAGCCCGAACCCGCTATAGAAGAACCGGCTGCCGAAGTTGAAGGTGAAGAAGAGGCCGACATGTGGATGTCCGCCATCGAGGAAGAATACGAACCCGAAGCCGCCGAGGCTGAAGAAGTTGCCCTGGAACAGGCCGAACCCGAAGAAGCGGTTACAGTTGCTGATACCGAACCTTCGGAAGAGGGCGGCGACGCTGTAATGTGGACGGACTTCCTGGGTGAGGAATTTGCGGAAGAAGAGCCCGAAACCGGTGAGGAACCGGCCGCAGTCCGGGAGGAAAGCTACGAAGCGGAAGAATGGACGCCCGCGCAGTACGAAGAACCTGAAGCGCAGCTTGCGCCGGAGGCTGAAGCCGAAACGGCGGGAGCGGAAGAAATACTGCCGGAGCCCGCGGCGGCTGAAACGCCCGCGCCCGAAGACGAAGCCGTAGATCCTGAAAACGAGAAAAAGGAACGGATGGCCGGCCTTAAAAAGCTTGTCGTGAGCAAAGAGTACGGCGAGGCGCTTAAAAAAGTATTTGAGATACTCAACGCCGGTTATTCGATGACTTTGGACGAAAAGCAGCAGATGAAGATCATCATGCTTACGCTCAGAGATAAAACAAAATGAACGCTACGGAGAAGCTCAAAAAACAGAACAGGCGACTTGTGATATGGCGCATGCTGATCAATATATTAATCATACTGGCATTTGACGTGGCGATACTTTGCGTTGGCGCGTACGGTGGCATAAAGGCAATGACGGGCGACGGCGCTTTCCCGAAGGATGTCATGATAGACGGCATACAGGTCGGCGGCCTCCCGTACGGTGAAGGCGAGGCGCTGGTCATGGCCCACCGGGACCAGTTAATGAAGGGCAAATCCATAACGGTGAGCTACGACGGCAGCGACTACGTTTTCCCAATAGAGGATATCGGCTTCGGCACAGACGCGAAAGAGGTGCTGGACGAAGCGTTCGCGCTCAACAAAAGCGGCGGATCGATAATAGACGACTACCTGAAAACCTTCGAGCCGGCGGTGTTCGAGACGAAGATCACCGTCAATGAGGAAGCGCTTAAAGGGCGGATAGAAGAGTTTCTCAGCGCGTTTTACGTGGCGCCGGTGGACGCCCGTGCCGAGTTCAAGCCCGCGACGCGAACATTTGAATATGTAGAGGGAACGGACGGCAGCGTTGTAAACGTGGATAAAGTCACGGCCGAGATAGTGCAGAAAGTCACGGGCGGAGACGAAAGCCCTGTGCTGGCCTTTGGTGAGCGGGTACTCCCTGCTCGCACAATCGACGACCTTAAGGCAAATACGGCGCTTATAGGCGAGGCGCCCACCATGTCGGCCAGCGACGAAGCGCGCGCCAAAAACATCAATAAGCTCGTGGCGGCGCTGAACGGGGTGGAGATAAAGCCGGGAGAAACGCTTTCGCTTTTGGGAATAGCGGGGGATATAAGCGAACAAAACGGATATGTGAACGCAAGCGTAACGCCCGACGGGAAGAAGGAAGGCAGCGAGGTGGGCGGCGGCGTTATACAGGTGGCGGGCACGCTTTACAACGCGGGGCTGCTGGCGGATATGGAAGTCGTTGAGCGCACAAAGAACCTCTGGCCGTCCGAGTATTTGGCGGTGGGCCTGGACGCCACGCTCGATTATGCGGACGGCAAAGATTTAAAGCTCAAGAACAATTCCGGCTACTCCATGTTCGTGGGGGCAAACTTCACGAACGGTGTTCTCACAGTCGGTATATACGGCCAGAAGCCCGAGTATGAGATACTCATAGAAAACAGGCAAATAAGCGAGACTCCCGCTCCGCACGCGGAGGTGGAATATACGGACGAGTACCCGGAAGGGGAGCAGCACGTGCAGTCCATTAGCCGCGAAGGGCGCGAAGTAGAGATTTACAGGCACTACCTGGAGAACGGAAAGACAGTGGACAGCGAGCAGGTGTCGCACGACAACTACAGTGAGATCAGGGGCGTGATATTGCAGGGGACGGGGCCTGTGGAAGCTGACTAGTATACAAATTGCGGTAAGGCCGCGAGAACCAATAACGCGGTTTGCATAGCGGCATTGCCGCGGTAAGCAAGTGGGGGGGCTCCCCCGCTGGACATGCAATAAAAAATGTTATATAATGGTTTTACAACCTTAGTATATGGCAGTTAAAAACGAGTTGCGGAGGGAATATATGATGAAAAAGTCGTCGGAAGTATTGGGGCTAAAAGTTATAGGTATTAAAGAAGGGCTGGAAAAGGGCGTTGCGCAGGATTTTATGATAGACGCCGCCACAAAGCGTGTTAAGTATCTTATTATAAAAACGGACAGCGGCTACGGTTTCAGAGCCATGAACGTCGGCGACGTCGTATCTATAGGCGCGGACTACGTAATGACAACAACGGCCAACAACATAATCAATTTATACGAGTCCAAGGAAGTGATGGAAGAGGTGGAGCGCGGTTTCTTTATACTGGAAGCCACAGTCCTCTCAAGCTCCGGCGATATCATAAGCACTGTCCGGGACTTCAGCTTTGACGAGAGAACAGGCGAGCTAGTTACAATCTACTTAGGGGACGGTACCGAGTTCCCGGCCGATATAAGAGCTACGCTGGCCGGCAAGATCGTGTTTATAAATTCCGACGGCGCTAACCTTTCCGATGTTATGCTGGAAGCAGTGGCCTATGAGGAGTATGAGGAGCCGATAGCCGAGGCCGTTGCGGAAGCCATTGCCGAAGAACCCCAGCCTGAGCCCGAAGTTGACATAGTTGCTGAATTTGCCGCCGAACCGGAAGCTCCGGCGCAGAGGAGCGCGCTTGAGGAAGAAGCGATCAACTTCCTTATAGGGAAAACGGTCATGAGCGAAATCGTGAGCGACGACGGCCTTTTCCGGCTGGAAGAAGGAACCGTATTGACGCCGGAGATAATAGATCTTGCCGAGCAGCACGACGCCATATTGACCCTTACGCTGAGCGTGTGATTTAAAAAATATTAATGCTTGCCTGAGGACGCCTTTTGCGCGTCCTTTTTTCTTGCCGCCTCACGTATTTCCTAATTAAGTATTAATACAGATATACAACGCCCGATTTTGTGTTATAATGTGATATATAATTTGTGCGCAAATGGGAGGTATTTATGAAAAGCTACAGAGAAGTTTTGGAGATGAACATTCCCGCGAGGCGGGGATTTGTAAATATAACCCGCGATGTGGAGAGCGCGCTTAAAAAGAGCGGGATAAGGGAAGGGCTTTGCCTTGTGAACGCTATGAACATAACGGCGAGCGTTTTTATAAATGACGACGAGAGTGGGCTGCACGCTGACCTTGAAAAGTGGCTGGAGCGGCTGGCTCCGGAAAAACCGCATAGCCAGTATGCGCACAACGGTTACGAAGATAACGCGGACGCGCATATGAAGCGTACAATCATGGGCCGTGAAGCCGTGGTGGCAATAACGGAAGGCCGCCTGGATTTCGGCACATGGGAGCAGATATTCTACGGCGAATTTGACGGTAAGCGGATAAAAAGGGTACTAATTAAGCTAATCGGGGAATAATATTTGAGCAGCGACAGCAAAAACGAAAAAGGAATCAAGCGCAGTGAGCCGCAGAAAATGCAGCTCTTAAAACAGGAACGCAAACGGAAGGGCCCGGCGGAGCGGATGTGGGCTCCCATAAAGCTCAAGCTCAATGAGAACTACAACTATTTTACGAAAAATTGGGGGCTGCGCTTTTTATATTACTTTGCAATATTTGTGGGTATGCCGTTTGTATATCTGTTCTTTAAACTCAAGTTCCGCTTCCATGTTATAGGCAAAAGCAACGTAAAGCTTATAAAAAATTGCTCGGCCGTTACGGTGTCCAACCATGTGCACAATATGGACGCCTTCATGCTTACGTACATATTCTACCCGAACACGCCGTACTTTGTCGCGCTAAAGCATAACTTTGAAGCGTTTTTAGTGGGGGGCCTTGTAAGGGTGATGCGAGGTGTGCCCCTGCCCGAGGACATAAAGAACTTTGAGCGGTTTTCAACGCAAGTCAACGATGTGCTCCAGCGCACAAAGCGCAAGATACACATATATCCCGAGGGCGAAATAGCGCCGTATTCAAAGGAATTGCGGCCGTTTAAAAACGGGGCTTTCCACTTCGCCGTAAAGAGCAAGGCGCCCGTTTTCCCGATGGTTTTTGTGTTCCCCAGGAAGGGGAGGATAAACCTTGTAGTGGGAAAACCCATCAGGATAGAGGATGTGCCCGGTGCACAGGAGGTGAGCGCGCCCAAGCAGGTCTTGCTGCTCTCCAATTACACAAAAGGCGTCATGCAGGACATGTTGGATAATTATTACAATCAATTGAATACAAATGAAAAGGAGCGCGAAGAATGAAGATCAGAAAAGTGGTTATTCCGGCGGCCGGGTTGGGGACGAGATTCCTGCCGGCCACCAAAGCGCAGCCCAAGGAAATGCTGCCCATAGTTGACAAGCCCACTATCCAGTACATTGTGGAGGAGGCTGTGGCCAGCGGCATCGAGAGCATCATAATAATAACGGGACGCAGCAAGCGCGCGATAGAAGACCACTTCGACAAATCGCTGGAACTCGAGTTAGAGCTTAAGGCCAAGGGCAAGGACGACCTCTTCGATATCGTGGACGATATTTCAAACCTTGTTAACGACCTTATATACATCCGCCAGAAAGAGCCGCTGGGCCTTGGCCACGCGATACTAACCGCCAAGGAAGTGGTGGGGAAGGAACCCTTCGCCGTGATACTTGGGGACGACATCGTAAGGAACGGAGTGCCCGCGCTAAAACAGCTCATGGACGCTTACCAAAAGTGCGGCGCGACAATATTGGGCGTGCAAAAGGTTGACCCCTGCGATACGGACAAGTACGGCATAGTCGAGACCGCGTATTCTGACGGCAGGCTGCACAAGGTGGCGCGGCTTGTGGAGAAGCCGCCTGTCGAATGCGCGCCTTCGAACATAGCCATAATGGGGAGATACGTCATAACGCCCGAAATTTTCGAAGCCCTCGAGCGGACGCCCAAAGGCGTGGGCGGGGAGATACAGCTTACCGACGCGCTGGAGCTTTTGGCGCGGGAGCAGGATATGTACGCTTTCGAGTTTGACGGTAAGCGCTACGATGTTGGGGACAGGCTGGGCTACTTAAAAGCGACGTGCGAGTTCGCGCTGGCGCGTGACGACCTCGCGGACGATTTCAAAGCGTATTTGAAAGAATTGGCTGAAAAGGACTACACGATAGATTGAGGACAAGCGGCTGGTTAGGAGGCTTTAAAAATGAGTGATATCAAGGATGTTTCGCTGGCTCCTTCGGGCGAACGTAAAATCGAGTGGGTAAAACGCTACATGCCGGTGCTGCGCAGCCTGGAGGAAGAGTACGCGCCCCAAAAGCCTTTTGAAGGGGTGAATATGTTGGTGTGCGTACACCTTGAGGCCAAGACGGCTTACCTCGCGCGGGTGTTCCAGGCGTGCGGCGCGAAAGTCACGGCATGCGCCTCCAATCCAATGTCCACACAGGACGACGTCGTGGCGGCGCTGGTGGCCGGAGGGGCGGAAGTCTTCGCCATACACGGCGAGACTATCGAACAGTACACCAGCCACATAAGGAGCGCGCTCGAATCGCAGCCGCGCCTAATTATAGATGACGGCGGCGACGTGGTAGGCATGCTGCACGAGGAGTTCCCGGGGCTTGTGAAGGAAGTATGGGGCGCCAGCGAGGAAACGACGACGGGCGTTCTGCGGCTTAAGGCGATGCAGAGGGAAGGCAGGCTGGATATCCCGGTGATCCCCGTGAACGACGCGCAGTGCAAGTATCTCTTCGACAACCGTTACGGTACGGGCCAGTCTGTCTGGGACGGTATAATGCGCACCACAAACCTTATCATAGCGAGCAAGCACGTCGTCGTGGCGGGTTACGGCTGGTGCGGCAAGGGTGTTGCAAAGAGGGCGGCCGCCCTCGGGGCTCGGGTTATAGTCACCGAGGTAGACCACATTAAGGCGGCGGAAGCGCTGATGGACGGCTTTGACGTGATGAAAATGGACGACGCGGCGCCATTAGGCGATATATTCGTTACGGTTACCGGCTGCGAGGACGTAATAGTGCAGCGCCACTTCGATAAAATGAAGGACGGCGCCGTACTTTGCAACGCCGGGCATTTCGACTGCGAAGTGGACGTCGCGGGGCTTAAGAAGACGAGCAAAGAGGCTCGCCTCATGCGCCACAACATAGACGGCTACGTGCAGAACGACGGCAGGATACTTAACGTGCTGGCGGAGGGGAGGCTGGTAAACATCGCCTCTGGAGACGGGCACCCGGCCGAAATAATGGATATGAGCTTCGCATTGCAGTTCCTGGCGCAAAAATACCTGACAGACAATCACGGCAATATGAAGCCCGGCCTCATTAACCTGCCGCACGACATCGATTATGGAGTGGCCGTAAGAAAGCTCGGCGCGATGGGCGGGGCGGTGGACGTACTGACGGACGAACAGAGAAAATACCTCTACGGGGAATAATTCAGACGATGAATATAAAGATAACTGACGCTACTATAATTACAAACGACGAAGAAGATAAGATACTATACGGCGCGGAGCTGCACATAAAGGGCGGGAAGATATCCTACGTGGGCCGCCCGGGCGGCGCGTCCGGGGAAACGTTTGACAGGGAGATAAAGGCCGGAGGCGGCATAGTAATGCCCGGCTTCGTCAACCTGCACACGCACACGCCCATGACGCTGCTGCGGGGATTTGCGGACGATTACTCGCTTCAGGAATGGCTCTTTGACATGATCCTGCCCGCCGAGGACAGGATGACGGAGGAGATGGTCTACTGGGCGGCGCTGGCGGCCATGTACGAGTTCGCCGCTGCGGGCGTGACCTGCTTTAACGAGATGTACGACTACTCGGACGCCATAGCCCGGGCCGTTAAAAAGAGCGGCATGCGCGCCGTGCTCTCAAGGGGAGTCGCCAGCGGGGCGTCGGCCGGAGAAACGGCTAAGAAGCTGGCGGAGGCCTGCGCCTGCTACGACAAGTACCACGGCGACGGCAGGATAAAGGTTTTTATGGCGCCGCATGCGGAGTACACAACGGATGACGGCCTTTTGAAGAAAATGGCCGTGCTGGCAAAAGAACGCGACACGGGCGTGCACGTCCATGTGTCCGAGACGAAAAAAGAGCATGAGGACTGCCTTGCGCGGCGCGGCAAGACGCCCACCGAGGTTTTTGAGCTCGCGGGACTGATGGACGTGCCTTTCGTGGGCGCGCACTGCGTGTGGGTGAGCAACGGCGACATAGACATACTTAGTAAGCACAGGGCTTCGGTGGCGACCTGCCCCAGGAGCAATTTGAAGCTGGCCAGCGGCATCGCTCCCGTGCGCAGGATGCTGGAGGCCGGCGTGAACGTCGGCATCGGTACGGACGGAGCGGCATCCAACAACAAGCTTTCCGTGATGAGCGAGATGACGCTTACAAGCCTGCTGCAAAAGGGTACGACTTATGACCCTAAAACGCTGCCCGCGCGGCAGGCTGTAAAACTGGCCACGCTCTCTGGCGCGGCGGCCCTTGGATTTGAAGGCGGCGTTATAAGCGAAGGAAAGAACGCGGACGTAATAATGTTCGATTCCGGCGGTATACGCTGCAACCCCCATTACGACCCGCTCTCAAGCGTGGTCTACTCTCTCTCGGACAGCGACGTGCGCCTCACCATAGTGGACGGCGGCATACTTTACGAGGACGGGAAATGCGCCTTCGCCGACCTTGGAGAAATCACGGACAGGCTCAACACCTATTCGAAAATAGTAAAGTACGGAGACAAACGGTAAGTGTGAAAAAGATATACATCGCTGTCGCTGTGGCGCTGCTGCTAGTTTTAGTGGCGGGCTGCAACGCCGGCAAAACAGCCGATGCCAGTATAAAGCAGGGCCAGTCGCTCGCAGGCGGCAGCGGCCAGCTGGGCGAAGGCATAAACTTAAAAGACGTGGATGTGCAGATGCAGGGCGTGAACACCCTCATAAACATGTCCTTTATAAGCGGATCGCGCCCGGCGGGCGTTGACGAATCCATGATATCCTCCGCGCCCGAATACAAGGTATCGGTGCTGGGCGCGCCGTCGCGGCTCAAGGTCGAGCTCAACGTGGACTTCCTGGATTACCAGGCAAGAAGCTTCACGGACAGCCTGATATCCGGCATGTTCAGGGATATAAAGAGCGACGGCAGCGTGGCGGTGTACTTTCAGCTGAACGACGCTGTATCGGCCAGCGTGCAGGAGAAGGACGCGGTGCTCAGCATAACGCTCGAGCCGCTTGGAGAGGCGGAAAAAACCGCTTACTTCGCCGTGCTGGACGCTTACGCCGAGTACGACGCCGGGCTCATACCCGATGAACTGGGGCTGACGCCGACACTGGGGGAAAGCCTTACTGACGTTACGCTCATTTCCGCTCCCTACCAATCGATGCAGGAGGCTCAGCCGGCGGCGGATAAGATAAACAGCGCGGTGGGCGGCGTTGTGGGCGAGGCGGCTTACACAATAGAGATGAGCACTGCCGGCCTTCCTCCGGTGGAAAAAAAGCAGACGGATGGCGAAGTGAACGAAAAGCCGGTCTTTGAGATGGACGACGAACCGAACACGCTGCCTGTGTTGATTGAAAACGGAAAGTACCTTTGCACCGCGGCAAACGGCGACATAATATATTCCCGCCCCTTCTTAAAGTCGGGCGAGGAGAACGAGAACGTGCAAAAAGAAGAGCTTTGGCTGCTGAAAGAGGACGGGAGCGAGAGCAAGATGGAACTCCCCGAATTTTACGGTGTGGAGATGGCCGCGATTTCTACTGGTGGGCGGTATCTTGGCCTGCTTGAAGGGGGGCTCACGGACAAGGTGCTCTACGTTTACGATTTTACCAGCGGCGAGCTCATGAACCTCGGGGAAGAAGGCTTCGGAGACAACACCTCGTCATTTGTATGGGACGGCGCGCAGGATATAATCTACGCGATGACAGGCTACGGCAAGTGGCAGCTTTTAAAGTATGATTTCTCAAAGCCGGAGGCGGAGAGGGTGTCTTCGGTTGAGGAGAAGAACGGCAATGAGAGCAAGATCGCGCTTGCGAACGGAAAACTTTACTTTGCGGATGAATCCGAAGGGGCAAGCGGCAGCATATATTCTGTGGATATAGCGTCCGCCCAGCGCGAACGCATAGCGGACGGGATAGAATTCGCCATTTCACCGGACGGCAGGTACCTTGTCAGCTGCACCATGGTTGCCGCGGACGAACAATCGAATACTTTCAACCTCGACCTCATAGACCTCACGGGAGGCGGGGAGGCGCAGCCGGTAGCGCAGAGCCTGCCCGAGGGGACGTGCTACGCGTTCGGCACGCAGCCGGGGGTGCTATATTACTCCACACAGACCTATGAGAGCGCGGCCGAAGAGTATCCGTTCGCTTTCATAAGCTACGACACGGCCACGGGCGAATCAAAGTTCCTGGGCTACTCAAAGACAGGCACTTTCGTGCCGGGAGACGGAGCGGGCGAGCTTTTAATAATAGATTACTCCGAAGAGGACAGCCATAATTTCCCTGTAACATACGTATATAATGAAGGATAGAAGAGCCTTTCATATTTTGTAAACAATGTATTAATAAATGCTTTTTTGTATGCCTTTGAGTGTATAATAAAATCATGAAGGTCAAAGAAAGTCAAAGTTTGGAGAAGTGAGCCGGTGTCCGTTTTGAGCGACCACATAGAGAGCTTTATCAAAACCCTGCTGGAGGAAGACGGGGCCGCGGATTTGCGCCGGAACGAGCTTGCGGTAAAGTTCAACTGCGCTCCCTCGCAAATAAACTATGTGCTTACAACAAGATTTTCCCCGGGCAGGGGGTATGTGATCCAGTCGCGCCGGGGGGGCGGGGGGTTTGTGCGTGTTATACGCCTTGATCTCGACCGCGCGGGTTACATAATAGATATTATCGAATCGGAGCTTACCGGTGAAATAAATACGAGGCGTGCCGCGTTGATTGTGGGTGATATGTACTGCAACGGGTTTATAAATAAGAGGGAACGCGATATGCTCCACGCCGCTGTATCCGACAAGGCGCTGGCGCATGTTGGAGAGGAACGGGACCGCGTGAGGGCGTCCGTTTTGAGAGAAATGTTGGTAAGGATAATTTAAAATAATTGTGAACGGCTATATATCTATCAGATATTGACGAAGTTGATATTAGGAGGAGGAGATAGGATGTTGTGCGATAAGTGCGGAAAAAATGAAGCTAATATACATATTTCAAGAATAGTTAACGGCGCAAAGGTCGAGCATAACCTGTGCGGCGAATGCGCGGGCATTCTGGCCGGAATGTTCGGTATATTCCCCATAGGCGGCCTGTTCGGCGATATGCGCGAGATGAGCCTCATAGGGATTGTTGGAAGCATGAACAGCCAGAGCCAGCCTAAAACTCCTATGGATGAACGCGACTTCGAGGCTATGGGCCTTCTGACCCCGGGTAAATCCGAATCTGCCCAGGAGGTGGAGAGCGAAACGGTCGAAGAGTTGAACGTACTGCTTAAAAGGGCGGTGGATACGGAGAACTATGAGGAGGCTGCCCGGTTAAGGGATAAGATTTATACTCTGGATAAAAAAACACAGGACGAATAACAGCCATTTACAGTGGTGTAAACTGAGGTTTCAATAATACGGCAAAAGTTTACAATATAATTAATGTGACCCAATCGGGCGGCCAGAAATGAAATCTTGGGAAGAGGTGTATTAATATATGATAAATAATATGTCCCGCTTTACGGCGGGGGCGCAGCAGGCGGTTAACGAAGCCGCAAAAGTGGCGAGCGCCCGTGGAGAAAATTATGTGGGGACGGAGCATCTGCTGCTCGGTCTTATTTTAGAAGGCGGCACTGCCGCGGAAATATTGGGGAAATACGGGGTTGATAAGAAGAGCACCGAAAAGTATATAGATTCGGTTTCCGTGAGCGGCGGCTACGGGAGCATACAGGTTGTGGGTTACACGCCCAGGACAAAAAAAATAATAGAAATGAGCGTGGGGATATCGCGCCAGTTGGGGCACAGCTTCATCGGCACGGAGCACATGCTGCTCGCCATAATAAACGAGAGGGAGAGCATGGGCTACCGGCTGCTGCACGACCTTGGGGCTGATATGGGCGCCATGCAGCAGGAAATACTCGCGATAGGCGAGGGCGGCGCGCAGGCCGAGAAGAAACAGAAGACGACAACTCCCAAGCTGGACAAGTTCGGCGTGGACCTTACCCAAATGGCCAGGGATGGGGAACTCGACCCTGTCATCGGCCGGTCGGAGGAGATAGCCCGCATAATACAGATACTTTCCAGGAGGACAAAGAACAACCCTGTGCTCATCGGCGAGCCGGGCGTTGGAAAGTCGGCCATCGCGGAAGGGCTTGCCGAGAAGGTAGTTGAAGGCAATATACCCGACATGCTCAAAAACAAGCGCGTGTTCATGCTCGACCTTGCCAGCATGCTGGCGGGCTCGAAATTCCGGGGAGAATTCGAGGAGCGCTTAAAGGACGCGCTGGCCGAGCTAAAAAAGGACGGCAACGTGGTGCTCTTCATAGACGAGCTGCACACGCTGGTGGGCGCGGGCGCGGCGGAAGGCGCGATGGACGCCGCCAATATATTAAAGCCCATGCTTGCCAGGGGAGAAATACAGGTTATAGGCGCGACGACGATAGACGAATACAGGAAGTACATAGAAAAGGACGCGGCGCTGGAGCGCAGGTTCCAGCCGGTCAACGTGGGCGAGCCCAGCAAGGAGGAAGCGCTGGCCATACTGGATGGCCTCCGGGACAGGTACGAGGCGCACCACAAAGTAACCATAACGGACGACGCGTTAAAGGCCGCCGTAGACCTCTCACAACGGTACATAATGGACAGGTTCCTTCCCGATAAGGCCATAGACCTTATAGACGAAGCGGCGTCCAAGGTCAGGATAGCGATGTTCACCTCACCGCCCAGCATAAGGGATCTTGAGGACAAACTGGAAAAGATATCGCAGGAAAAAGACCAGGCGGTCACGCACCAGCAGTACGAGGAGGCCGCCAAGCTCCGCGACGAGGACGCGCGCATCAAAGAGGAAATGGAGGAGAACTCCAAGAAGTGGCAGGCCGAAGTGGCCAAAGAACGCGGAGTGGTCACCGAAGAGGATATAGCCCAAATAGTTTCGAGCTGGACGCACGTTCCCGTGAGCAAGCTTACCGAGGACGAGAGCAAGAAGCTGCTTCGCCTTGAATCCATGCTGCACGAGCGCGTGATAGGCCAAAACGAAGCCGTGGAAGCGGTTTCAAGGGCAATAAGGCGCGCCAGGGCAGGGCTTAAAGACCCCGCACGGCCGATAGGATCGTTCATATTCCTGGGGCCGACGGGCGTAGGCAAGACGGAACTCACAAAAGCGCTGGCGTCGGCTATGTTCGGCGACGAGAATGCCCTTATCAGGCTGGATATGTCCGAATACATGGAAAAACACGCCGTGTCAAAGCTCATAGGTTCGCCTCCCGGATACGTGGGTTACGAGGAAGGCGGCCATTTGACGCAGGCCGTCAGGACCAGGCCGTACTCGGTGCTGCTGTTCGACGAGATCGAAAAGGCGCACCCCGATGTGTTCAACATACTCCTGCAGGTGCTGGAGGACGGGCGCTTAACGGATTCTAAGGGCAGGGTTGTGGACTTCAAGAATACGATAGTTATAATGACGTCGAACATAGGCGCGCACGACATAGCCACAAACAAGATAGGCTTCAGCACTTCCGGCGACTTAAACGACAAGACGGCGTTAAAAGAGTACGACGAAATGAAGGAAAAGATGATGGAAGCCTTAAAGCGCACATTCCGTCCGGAGTTCATAAACAGGATAGACGACATAATCGTCTTCCACAAGCTTTCAGAGGAGGATACCCAGCAGATAGCCGAGCTTATGCTGCAAAGCGTTATGAAGCGCCTCCACGAGAGGGAGATAAACCTCACTTACACAAAGGAGGCGGCCAAGCTCATGGCGAAGGACGGCATGAGCGACACATACGGCGCGCGGCCTTTGAGGCGGATGATACAACAGACAGTTGAAGACAAACTCTCCGAGGAAATACTCTCGGGCAAGATAAGCATAGGCGACAAGGTCAAAATGTACGTAATGAACGGAGACGTCGCCTTCAAAAAAGACAGTTGACCTCAATAATTAATACGACATTGAAACGCCGCCGGGTTGCCTGGCGGCGTTTTATACTAATCACTGATTGAAATGCAGATTTACGAGGATTTTTTTCGTGATGCAAGGCGCAGACACGCAGGCGTAGCTGTAGCTACGTCAAGTGCCCGCAACGCCGTAGCGCGGAAAAAAGACCGTAAAGATGAGGTGTTTAATTAGTGGTTAGTATTAGTTCGTAAGGTAGGATAATTATTCTTCCGGGCATGAAAATTCGCAACGGAGTAATTTTATGCCTTTGGTTGGAAGGGCTTCCCTTAGGCGGTATGTCAGGGTTAGATCATCGCCGTTGAAACCAGCGGCGGCTTCGGAGAAAATGAATTCCCCATGCAAATCGAACTCGGTGGAGATAGAGCAATCCTGCCCGTTCCTGTCCACATAGAAAAAATTCAGCGCCGCTGTATAGGCAGCCCGGACGGTAAGCCCGCTGTTCTCAAAAACATGGCTTGATTCCTGGATCTCTATATCCACGGCTCCCACGTCTTCAAAACAATTGATGGGGCCGTCAAACACGCCTTCGCTTATAAGCCATTTGAGCAGCGGCTCATTGAACTCGTGCTGATCGGAAATATCGTCAAAGTAGCTGGCGAAAAAAGCATCTGAAATCATATGGATACCTGCCTTAATAAATTGAACTCAGTATAACGCATAAAGCGTATAAAGTAAAACAAACAATCCGGCGGACAACAGGCGGCGGTTTTAAACTGCTATTCAAAAGTTTATTATTGACATCCCGTAGGAGTTGAGATAAGATTAAAATAATAGAGTACAGTCTCTTTGCAAAAGTATTTAACAAAGTATTTTGGAAATATTTCTCCGACGTGAAAATGATTAAGAACAAATAATTACAAATTTGCCCATTGGTTGGTTTCCATAACCATTTAAACTGCTGCACAGCTATTAAATTGTAATAGCTGAATATAAAACTATATGGAGAAAGGTAAGAAAAATGAAAAAAAGAATTATTCTCGTAGCGGTACTGGTAGCATTATTTGCGTTTGCCGCGCTTGGATTCAGCGCGCCCGCGGCAGCCGATGAAGGGGCTGAGGCTAAAGGAACTATAGCTTTCATACCTCCCAACATGATCACTCCGTACTATTCCATGATTATAGAGGGCGCACAGCCTACGGCGGAGGCGCTCGGCTATGAGCTGATAGTGCAGTCGCCGTCCAACGCCGAAGCTTTTGAGGAGCAGGTATCCATAATAGAGAACATGGTCACCTCGCAGGTGGACGGCATAGCCATCTGCACGCATGACGCCAGTTCGATAGTCGGCGCTGTTCAGAAGGCGAATGAGGCGGGCATACCCGTCGTCATATTCAACACGCTTATAGAGCTGCCCGGCGAGGTGGACGTTTACGCTTACACAGGTTACGATCCTTGGGTAGGCGGCGTGATGAGCGCTGACTGGGTCGCGGAAAAGATTGGTGAAGCGGGCGATATAGCCGTTCTCGACGGCCTTGCGGGAGCCAACTCCATAGAGCGCAACAGCGGATTTATGGATCAGATAGCCAAGTATCCCGACATCACCGTAGCAGCCCACCAGAACGCCGACTGGGCCAGGGACCTCGCTTACGACGTAGCGACGAACATCCTTCAAGCCAATCCCGAGATCAAAGCGTTCTTCGCCTGCTCTGACGAGATGGCCATAGGCGCGGCGCAGGCTGCCAACGCTCTTGGAATCGAGGGCGTGTACACTATAGGCATAGACGGCAACCAGGCGACGCTGGATTCCATCAAGGCGGGCGAGACCTCGGCAACGCTTAACACCGATCCGTACAACATCGGCGTTTCGGCCATAACTCTTGTGGCGGACGCGATAGCCGACCCCACTCCTCTTGAGGAAAACAAAGTTATCGTTGACTGCTTCATAGTGGACGACAGCAACATAGACGAATACGTATAAAAAGAAAAGACGCCAACGGAGGGGAAATAGCTTAAACTATTTCCCCTCTTCTTTGGAATAATACCAATTAATATAAAACAACTCCGGAAGGAGGTAACGGAAAATGGCTAAAACCGTGCTCAAGATGACGGGGATAACGAAGAGGTTCCCCGGAGTTCTGGCGCTGGACAATGCCAGCCTTGAGATAGAAGAAGGAGAGGTCCACATACTGCTGGGGGAGAACGGCGCGGGCAAGTCAACGCTCATACGCATTCTTTCGGGCGCGTACCACAAAGACTCGGGCAGTATAGTGTACAACGGGCAGACTGTGGAAAACCCCACGCCCCTGCAAATGCGCAACCTGGGGATAAGCACCATATACCAGGAATTTAACCTTGTTCCCATGCTCAGCGTAACCGAGAACATATTCCTTGGGAAAGAAATAATGAAGCCGGGCGCGAAAGAGCGCATAGACATGAAAAAAATGCAGGCGCAGGCGCAGGAGATAGCCGGCCAGCTCCAGATGGGAATAGACGTCAGGGAGAAGGTCAGGAACCTTTCCGTGGCGCAGCAGCAAATGGTGGAGATCGCCAAGGCGCTTTTCGAGGGCACGGGCATAATAGTAATGGACGAACCTACGGCCGCGCTCAGCGACAAAGAGACTGAAACGCTGTTTGCCATGATCAAGAAATTAACGGCGCAGGGCACATCGATAATATATATTTCCCACCGCATGGAGGAGTTCGAACGCATCGGCGACAGGATAACCGTCATGCGGGACGGGAAGACCATAAAAACGGTGAAAGTGAGCGAGGAGACAAGGGACGGCCTGATAAAGCTTATGGTGGGGCGGGAGATACAGGACATCTACACCAAAATAGAGTACAATGCCAAAGAAGAGGTTTTGAGGGTCAGCAACCTTTCAAGCGAGTACGTGCACGGCGTGAATTTTTCACTGCGCGCGGGCGAAATACTGGGCATATCGGGCCTGATGGGCAGCGGCCGCACCGAGCTCGCAAAGGCCATATTCGGCCTTGATCCGCTCATTGGCGGCGAAATATTCATGGATGGCGGCAGGGTGGAAATAAACTCCCCGCACGACGCCATAAAGAACGGCATAGCCCTCCTGCCCGAGGACAGGCAGCACCAGGGGCTCATACTCGTTATGAACGTGATGCAGAACATAACGATAAACAACCTCGACCAGTTCGTAAAGCGCTCGGCCATATCTTCTGAAAAGGAACTCAAGGTGGCGGGCGATTACATCGAAATGCTCAACATAAGGACGCCCGGGCCGTACCAGAAGGCCGTGAACCTTTCGGGCGGCAACCAGCAGAAGGTCGTTGTGGCCAAATGGCTGCTTTCCAAGAGCAAGGTTGTGATATTCGACGAACCGACGAGGGGGATAGACGTGGGCGCGCGCCACGAGATATACATGCTCATAAAAAACCTGGTGGAAAACGGCGCGGCCGTAATAATGATCTCTTCCGACCTGCCTGAAATACTTGGCCTGAGCTCCAGGATAATGGTGCTGCAGAACGGGCGGGTGGCGGCTGAAATGGACCGCGCGGACGCGACGCAGGAGCTCATACTGAACTATGCAACGGGAGGTAAGGTATCTTGAATAAAGAGGCAGACGTAAAAAAATCCGGCCGGAGCAGGGCCGGGATGTTCAGCAATTTGGGGATCATCCTGACGCTTGCGGTGATCATTATCGTATTCTCGGTACTCTCCCCGGTGTTCTTTACAACGCAGAACCTGATAAACATTCTCCAGCAGGTGTCCATGCTGTGCATCTGCGCGGTGGGCATGACCTTCATCATGCTCACGGGCGGGATAGACCTTTCCATAGGCGCTATCCTGGGCTTCGCGTCCACAACCATGGCGTGGCTGATGGTGAACACGGGCATGCACCCCGTGCCGGCCGTGCTCATCGCGATGGCGTGCGCAATGGGAATAGGCATATGCAACGGCCTGCTGATAACAAAACTGAAGCTGGTGCCGTTTATAGTGACGCTGGGCATGTCTTCCATGGTGCGCGGTGTGATCTATACGTGGACGGGCGGCGCATCGATTTATAATTTCCCCAAGGAATTCGCAAAGGTGGCGCAGAACCTCGGAGGCGTGCTTCCC
>JAVBSU010000107.1:0-12308 GCA_031556555.1 Christensenellaceae bacterium | reverse complement strand
ATTTTATCGAATAAATCAATAGAGTAATTTGTATTATCATTACAATTAATACAATGCATCAACGGCAAATCCAAAAACATCCGCAAATACGTTTAGCGGATGTTTCATCATATTATTTATGGCGTTTATTCAGATTTTTTTTTGTGGTCAGCGTCCTCTTTAAGGCGCGACAGGTCTACAAGGTTCACGTTAACGTTGGCTGCCATCTGGTTTTCAAGCACTACTTTCTTAAGTGTCTCATAACGGTATATCCGCATGCTCTTAGGCGCGTCGATCCCAATCCTGATGCGGTCGGATTCAATATTGAGCAATGTTATCTTTATGTCGTCGCCTATAAGTATTGCTTCATTTGCCTTTCGCGTCAGAACCAGCATTTTGACCCACCTCCTCTGTAAGAATGTTTTTGTAGTATGTCATGAGCGAGTCGTAAGCCGGATACTTTATCGGGATCGGTTTATAGTCCATCATGATTTGCGTGCCCAGCATCTCCTTAACGTTTATGAGCAGCGGCGCCATAAGGTTTACCGTCATCTTGTCGAGCTCCTCGGGCAGAACCATGATGTTTAGAACTATCATGTCCTCCTCGCTGTGCGTATTGATAACGTCAAGCTCGTCGTCGTTGACTTCTATTTCATAATCGCCCTTTATGATGAAGGGGTTTATTATAGGGATGGACACATCCTCGTTATCGATACTCTGTAGCCACCTTATCGGTTCCGTCTGGTCGCAGCTTATGATGGTGAATTTAAGAAGGTCTGAAAACCCCGGCAACCCGTACGGGAACGTTATTATGCTGTTGTCGTCTATCTCTATGTCGCCAAAACGCGTTGAATACATTTTCACGTTTTTATTACTCCCTCGCCTATTATACTTTTTTATTTACCTTTTTGCCATTTGTCTTAGCAACCCTGTCCTCGTCAACGGATATGCGCACGCCCTTCTGGCCGCTGAGCTTTATCTCCACCGAATGCGGGGTCACCGTCACGTTCGGCCTGAAATTGTCGTCCCATTCGATCTCCAGCTCTCCCGTGGTCCACTCTATTTTTATGTGTCCGGGATCCCAGGTGATTTCGGGTGATGATTCGGGCATGGACGCGACGTTAGTTTCAACAGCGGCGTCATTCAGCATGCTCTGCCATATTATCTGCGAGAGGGGGCTTCCGGATGTGCCTATGTAGTTTTGTATGTTCACAAGGTAGTTTCCGGTACTGACGGTGCTTTGTATAGCCTGTTCAACCTTGCGCCTGCTCATCTGGTTCATGTGCTGCCTGAATGCGTCGGGGGTTCTCCTGCCCGATTCGTTCCAGACTTTGTTCCAGTTGAGCTTAAAAGTCGGCATCTTGCGGTCGACCTTCATTTCAGGCTGTACCCTGCGCGCCTTGAACCTTCTGAACTTGTTCGTAATGTTCAGTTGGGCCCTCGTACTCGTTATATCCAGCACCGGTGTGCTGGAGGTCACATTCAGCCTGTCCATGAGCGCTGCCTCCTTTCCCTCCATTCGAAGACATATTTAAGTATTCAATACCCTACCGCCGTTTTCCTGTCTACCTCAGGAAATCCATTAGCGTGGGCTGGATTATCTGCGCGCCGGCCGCCAGCGCCTGTTTGTATATGGCTTCCATAAACTTCATCTGCATTATTGTGTAAGCCGGGTCTATGTCCTCTATGTCCGTCCTTACCTGCTCCGCGTTTATGAAGTCCAGCGAATACCGGTTGTCCAGCACATCCAGGCGAACCGTCCTTGATCCAAGTTCAACCACGTTGGTCAAAAGCCTGCTTTCCATGCCCTGGAGCTTGGATATCTGCTTTGTAAGAACGTCCGCGCCCGCGCCCCTTTCAAGGTCGAAAATAAGGTCGTCCAGTATGGAGAACATATTCTGGCTGCCGAGGCCAACTACCTGCACGCCGTTGAAGGTTGCGTCTATCTTCTGCTCAAAGCCTACTTCGTACCTTATGTGCTGCGATAGCTCCTCACTCGTCGCGGAAGTAATGAAGCGCATTTTCTCCAAATCCTGCGCCATCTCGCCAGCCGTTGCCCCGCCTCCGGCGGTGTAAGTAAGCGTTCCCAATCCGAAACTGGTAAGGTCAAGCGTGTCGCCTGCGGGGTCCATATCAAAGTTCGTCACCTTGATGCCCCTCTCGTCCCTTATCGTAACACCGCCTGTGGGCACGGACGGATTCACCGTCCTGTCCATATCTGCTTCTATGTAGAACTTGCCTTGTTTTGTTATTGGTCCCGTCCAGTCAAAAGAGGCGGTCGCCCCGGTATAAGACACGGTGTCCGTGCCGCTACCGGTCGTCGTCACCTGGTCGGAAACCGGACGCGTTACAACCTTATAAAGGGTGGATTCAATGTCTGTAAAGCTCGCCGCTATATCCTGAGCCAATTGCTCGGCCGTGGGCAGTTCGCCGCCGAAGTCGAACTTTTCCATCCCCCTGCCCGTACCAACATATATCTGGCTGTAATCCACGTACGTATTCCGTTCGGAGATGGTGGCCGCGCCGGTAGTGCCGTCGGCGTTGTGGATAAGATCGTCCACAGTGACCTCAAGCGGAGTTGGATGAATGGGCACGGGTGTCTTCGCGCCAGTTATGGGGTCAACGTCATAGCGTATTTCGCTCTGATAAGTTATCTTTCCTGTACCGGAATCATAAACGCCGCTCTTGTACCCGTAAGGCGGATCCATTTTCGAAAGTTCGGCGCCAAGTTTATCAATGGCTGGCTGTCCGCTCAGTACAGTCTTTTCCGCGTTGAAGGTAATTATACCGAGGCCATGCTCGCGCATGTCGATCTCGTTCGCGCCTTCTTTTATATCGGGGATCTTGATGTCTACCTGCTGCGCGTTCGAACCGGCAGGCGGCGTAAAGCGTATGTAGTTGGCTCCAGGCGGGTTGCCCGACAGGGAAATCGTATACTCCGAGACAGGGTAAACGCTTGCCCGTTCCCATTTGAAATCCTTTATGAGCGAAGGGTCGGTAAGGTTGGGATTGGTATCCTTCGTTGCAGTGCTGGTAAAAGTACCGTTCACTACCGCCGGGTCGCTCAAATCAATGCCGTTGTAACGAAGCACGCCGTTCTCATCGTACTGGAACGGCTGCGTCGTAGTGTTATGGCCGCCGAAAATATACTTGCTGGACGTGGAGGAATTGCACAGATCAACAAGGTGCTGCTTTAACTGTTTAGTCAACGTAGCGATGTTGTCCTTGTCGCCCGGGTTCTTCACGCCGCCCGCGTCTATCAGGTTTTCATATATGGTCTTTATGGTCTCCTGCATGTCCATGATAGACGTCTCAGCCTGCTGGTTCCACTTGCGCGCGGTTGTAATGTTTTTCTGGTACTGCTTTATCTGGCGTATCTGCGCCCTCGCGGTCAGGCTTGCCTGAACGCCCACCGGGCTGTCGGAAAGCTTTACCATCTTCCTGTTGCTGGCAAGCTGGGACTGGTACTTGTTCAAGCGCAAAAGGCCGCTGTTAAGATCCTTAAGCACATTGTCTATCATCATAGAGTTAGTTATTCTCATCTTTTCACTTCCTTAATTCTTTAGCGGCCCACCATGCCCGTGCCGTTTATAAGCTTGTCGAGTTGTTCGTCCATGGCGTTTATCATGCGCGACGCGGCGCTGTAAGAATGGCCGAAGCGCACTATGTTCGTCATTTCCTCATCCAGTGAAACAGCGCTTATGGAAAGCCTTTGTTCCTGGAGGTGCGCCTTCATAACAGATTCCGAAGCCGCTGTCGTGTGTACGTGGTTCATCTCAAGTGATACGGCGTTTATGAGCGTCCTGAACATGCCGTTTAAGTTGTCGGCCACGCCGGTGTCGTTCTTGTTGTATATGAGCGCTATAAGCTTGTGCCCGACCTCTGCGTTGTTCATCTGGTTGTTTGTCTGAGTCGTATCCTTGACCTTCATGTCGGACACGGCTATGTTCATTACGTTGCTGAGTATTTCATCGTCAACCTTGAAATTCTTGGCATTTATAGGCTGGTCTATGTAGCAGTATTTCTGTATATCCTGGCCGAGCGCCGCCAGATCAGTGCTTCCGCCGGTAATGACCAGCTTTCCAAGCCCGTAAGCCGTCAGGTCTATTGTCTGGTTGCCGCCGGTGAGCGTAACAGGCAAAGTGTTCTGAGGCGGCACGGGAACGGTCAGCGGATCCACCGCGTTGCCCTTATCGTCTTTTACTTTCAGGTTGCCCTGCATGTCCACATCGAAATAGAATGTGCCCTCCCTTGTAAGAGGCCCGTTCCACTCAATCTTAGTCGCGGTCGTTATCTTCTTCATGTTGAATTCTATCTTCTGATTGAAATCATCAAAGAAGTTGATCCCGTCGCGGGATTTCCATTCGTTCTGGTCTATTGAAGTCTCGTCGGGTATGGTGTAGCCCGTCTTGTGCACGTCGTTGATTTTTTTAGCCGTCGCCGAACAGAGCTGGTTAAGCTGGCGCACTATGTAAGGTATGCCCACGTTATCCGAGCTGTTGCCGTCGCGTATGTCCATGTAACCTTTGATCGCGCCGCTGCTGATATTCACTTCGTGGCCGATCATGGCGCCCTTGCCGTCCGTCCAGTATACGCCGTAAAGTTCGCTCTCTCCCGGTATCGGGTTCCTTAAATCCTTGTCCACGGCCAGCTTGGTCACGGTACCGTGGTGTACAAGGCTCTTGTCGCCTATCTTTATCAGCATGCGCCCGTCGTTGTCTTCCGAAGCGTCTATGTTTATGATCCCCGAAAGCATGTCTATCAAGAGGTTGCGCTGATCCCGTAGATCATTCGCGTGCGCGCCGCCCGTCTCAAAACCGTATATCTGCGTATTAAGCGTGCCTATCTGCTCTGCAATGTCGTTTATTTCGGAAACCGAAACCCTTATGCTCTCGTTCAGCGTATCCTGCTGCTGTATCAGGTGATCGTAGTATATGTTCATTGAGGTAGTCAGCTTATTGGCTCCCTCAAGCACAGACTTCCTTATCTCCCTGTCGGGAGCGTTCTCAATGAGCTCGAAAAGGCTGTTGTAAAAATCCTCAAAAGTTGTCGTGAGTCCCGTTGTGAGATCCATCGGCTCAAGCTCGTTGTTGAAAAGCGCCTCGACGTATTCAAAGTACTGTTCCTTCGTAGTCCACTCCGTAGCTACGCTGTTCTCCTTCCTGTACTGGTAATCAAGGAAAGGATTCCTGACCTGCTCTATATGCATGGCGTTTACGCCGCGCCCTGCCGTCGTCTTTGTATCCGCCGCCACGAAAAAATCACCTGTTTGCGGCGGTATGGCCGTAGTAACAATCCTCTGCCTTGAATAACCGTCCGTGGCGGAGTTGGACATGTTGTGGCCCGTCACATCCAATTGGTTTTGCGCGGTGAACAGTCCTGTTTTCGCAATCTCCAAGCCATAAAATGTTGATCTCATAATTGTAATTCCTCGTCTTTTTTGTTAATTATCTCCTACCGGTGGTTAGGGCTCTCCCTTTACCGCCGGCCCGCCCCTGCGCCGCTGCTACGCTTCGCTGTCGATAACGCCCCTCGCGCCTCCGGCCGGTTCCTCTACTATTCCGGAATTTCCGTATATGTTGCTTACCTGCGGGTCTTTTAAAACTACGTTGACCATATAATCCATGTACTCAAGGTGCAGTTCTATGAGCGACTGGTTTTCGGCATTCAGCTTTTTCTGATCTTCCAGCAACTTGTATAGCTCGCCGGAAACTTCCAAAAGGTGTTTTTTCTCTTCCGGCGAGGCTATCGCCGCAATATCGTCTATTGTTATGTCTTCACCGTTTTTGCCGGGAAAAAGCGCCTCGGCGGCCTCCACCCTTTTGTTTTCGAGCTCGGAGGCTTCGCTTAAAAGCCCCCACTCTTCTTTTAATACATCGCTTATTTCTTCAGCTTTATTAGCTATGAGCAATTGCTGCTTCTGCTGAGATAAATCGAATATCTTGCTATAGACCTCTTTTATTTCAACCAGGAGGCCTATGACAGTGTCAGTCATTGTCAAGACGCCCTCTTTCGTAGTAGCCGCCCAGCATCATTATACTGTTCGCCAGCTTATCCGCGTCCACCTTATACTCGCCGGCAGCTATCTGCTCCTTTATAACGGAAATATCCGTTTGGGCGTTGAGGCGTTCGCCTATGGCGCTTTTGGCAGATTTTAGCGTGTCGGCAAACAGGGTGGCGTCCTTGGAAAGGCTTGTCTCGTCATACTGGGCTATGCTCTCCGCCCTGTTTACGTTCTCCTTCTTCCTGAGCGCCTTGTACTGTTCCAGGCCTGCAACCGGAAATGTAACATTAACTTTCATCTTACAACACCTCTTCCTACTTCTTCGAGACGTCCACGTGCAACTTGTCTTTGGCCTTCATACCGCTGGTTTCATGCTTTTGCGGCTGCTTCGGCTCCTCTTTAGGCAGCGCGCTCGCAAGGGCGCTTGTTAGCTCATTTTTGCACTTGTCACATATCGCGCCCTTTGTTATCGCGGCGCCGCACTTCTCACAAATCAGCGACCCGTCCGCGTTTCGCATTTCCAGCCTGCCTTCTCTCAAAAACTGCTTTATCGTCTTTACCGGTACATCCGTCTCTTCCGAGACCTCGTCTATATGCGAATTGGGATGCTCATATATGTATTTCCGCACTTTAGTGTAGTCTTCATCGTTCTTTTTTATACACTTCGAGCACATCGGCTTTCCCATGTAAGAGAATATTCCACCGCAAGACGGACACTTCCTAAAACTATCTAAGCCCATTTTTCATCCCCCAAATACTGTTTTTTGCCTGTTATCCTCTCACGTTGATAGCGGTCGCGTCCATCTGATCCGCCGTTGTAAGCGCCCTTGAGGACATTTGCAGCGCCCTGGTGCACCTCACCATCAGCGCGAACTGATCCGCCAGGTCAACGTTCGAAGCCTCGTACATACCCTGTTCTATCGTAGTGCCGCTCGTATTAAAATCTACCGGACGCGCCGGCCCTGAGTTTGGCGTAACCCGAAAAAGGTTTCCAGATGCTGCTTCCAGGCCTTCCTGGCTGGAGAAATTCACTACCTGCAGTCGTGCGTAGGGCTGCTGCTGTACGCCTTCGTCCACCTCTTCATCAGAGTTGTAAAGCGAACCGTCCGGCCCCACCTGGAGCGTCGAACCCTGCAGCCGTATCCTCTGCCCGTTCGTGTCGAGTATGTAATACCCGTTGGAATTAACGAGGTAGCTCCCGTCCCCTTCAACGCTCTGGCTCAACTGCCCGTCGCGTGTGTAGAGGACTTCGCCCGCCGGGGTCCTTACCGCAAAAAATCCCTCGCGATCCTCCCCCTGGTCATGTATCATAAGGTCAAAATTATCCTGCGTCAGCGTCGCCGCGCCCGAAGCGAAAGATTGCATGTAACCGGACACTATGGTGCCGTGCCCCTTTTCGAGGTTGAGGTCCGTCTGCGGCTGAACTGGCCGCTGCATAACCGAATAGAGCGCGTCTTTAAACTCCGCCCTGCTCGCCTTAAAGCCCGTCGTCTGCACGTTAGCGATGTTGTTGGCAATGGTATCCAGCCGCCTTTGCTGGGCGTTTATTCCCGTTGCCGCCGTGTAAGTCCCCTGCATCATAGCTTAGAATTACTCCTTTATCACGCGCCGCGCCGTCCGCACGGCTTCCAAATTAGAATTTGCCTATATCGTTTACTGTCCTCGAAAGCGATTCGTCGGACATCTTCAGCATCCTCTGGCTGGCTTCGTACACCCTGTTCGTCATGAGCATCTCCGTCATTACCGTGGCCGCGTCCGCGTTGGAGCCTTCCAGCATGCCCTGCTGTACCGTAGCGTTCAGCACCGCCGCCGGCGCCGCGTTATTGTACGGTACGAAGTTTGTGTTGCCCACTTTGCGCAGTACCGACCTGTCCTCCCAATCGACGATTTGCAGCCTGTTGACCTGCTGGCCGTTGACGTAAACAGTGCCGTCCTGCGATATCGTGTAATTGCCCGTTGTCCCAACGTTAACCGGACCGCCCGTTCCCATCACAAAGCTGCCGTCTTCCGTAACGAGGTTGCCGTTCACATCCGTCTGGAACGCTCCCGCCCTCGTGTACTGCGTCCCCGCCGGGGTTTGCAGGACGAAAAAGCCCTGTTCGCTCGTTATCGCCAGGTTGGAAGGTATGCCCGTCTCCTCCGGCTTGCCCACCGAGAAGTCGATCTGTATCTCGTCTATGTGTATGCCGGTATTCTGAGGGCCAACAGGATTTACCGAGCTTATTGTGTACGCGTTCACCACATTCGGATTATTCGTAAGCGTCGGGTCATTGAGCCTGTTTAGGAGCATATCCTTAAACGACCTCGTCAAAAGCGTGTCATTTTTATATCCCGTGGTGTCAAGGTTTGTTATGTTGTTTATGATGACGTCCATCTTGTTGCGCTGCGTCATCATTCCCGTACCCGCTATGTAAAAGCATCTTATCATAGTTTATCTCCACCGCTCTCTCGTTAATAAATCTATCGCAAAAAACCCGGTTCGACTTTAGCCGGAAAAGCTTACTTTTGCTGGTTTTTCTCATTTAATTTCTTATAGGCATTCATTTTAAGCATAAGCGCCACTTCGCTCTTGGATATATTCATCTTTTCCGCTATCCTGTCAACGTCGCCTTCCGTTTCTATGAAAGGCAGGGGCGGTTCGCCCAGAGGGCCGTCCTCAGTGTCCGGCGCGTCCTCCGCGGGCTCAGTATCCTGTTCCGCCGCCTCTTCAACAGGCGGCGCAAGCACGTCTTTCACAGTCATTAGCGCACGCATATCGGTCTCAATGCGCTTTATGTCGCCGTCTATCTTCTCCCGGCTCGATTCCACATACTCCTTTAAGCCGTCCAGCATGTCCTCCACTTCAAAATAGAGCATCATGACCTTTTGCTCTTTTTCGATCAGATCTTTTTCTTCCTGGCTTTTGTTTTTCTTGGAACCTTTCAGGACGAGTATGATGAGCAGCAAAACCAGCACAAAAACAAACAAGGCAAAAAGGTAATACTCAGCGCCCATGTGTCCTTCTCCTTTGATATTTTCGCACTGGCATACTGGTTAAACGCTTATGTCGATGCCAAAGCCAACGCCGTCAACCTTAAGGTTGGGCGCGGCTTCTTTTCCGCCGTCTTCTTCTTTGTGCTCTTTTGCCATAGCCCTGCCCGCCATATCTTTGTATTCGTCCTCCTGTGGCTGTTCATCTTTATCCCGCTCGACCCGGCGGTGCTCGGCTTTGTCAGTTTGCTGTACGGTCTTCGCATCCCTCAATGACTGCTCTTTTTCGAGCTGGGCCATAAATTCTTTGCCCTGTTCGTCGATTTGCGTCTGGTCACTAGCGATTTTACTCACTTCCAGCGACCTTTGTATCATCGCCTGGGCATCTATCCCTCTTATCATGACAGACAACTCCTAATGTATCATAATTCCGAAGCGGTCCAAACCGTCTTCCGCATATCTCTATAACTATATCGCAATTTTATAACCGCGGCTTTAATCCGCTAAACGTCAATAATGCCGCGCTGTTTTCCGGGGTTCATAGCGAATAAGCCTTCGACGCTATTTCCTTGTTCTCAAGGTAGTAGGTAACGTACTGGTTCTCTTGTTTTACGTTCAGAATCCCCGTGCCTATCGCCAGCCTGCTGCCCGGGTATATCTTGTCCCTGACGTGTATCGCGCCTTCCTTGACCTCCTGCATGGATTCTTCAAGCTGGGCCAATTCTTTCTGGAGCGCTTCGCGCTGGCCCAGCGCTTCCGTAAACTTTACTTTCAACTGCGCCAGCGCTTCCGGGTTCCTCCTCGGGTTGTTAGGGCTCATTGCCGCGTCCAGCGCCAGCTTCATCCTGGACAGCCCCGCCTCGACCGCCGCGAGGTCATCGCCGGCTTCCTTCTGCCTCTTGCGCTTTTTTGGCGATATGCCGATCTCAACGCTGGTGTTTGTTCCAGAATCCGTCCCAATGACCCTTGCCGCCACAAATTTGCCCGCGCTCACCGTCCCACCGATCACCGTGCCCTTGCCGCTCAGCATCTTTACGCCGCTCTCGCTCATAAGCGTGCTGTGCAGTGAAAACTCCGTTAGGATGTCTCCCCCCGCGTCCAGCGTGGCCCTTTCGGCGTACTTCACGGTTATGTCGCCTTTAGCCGTAAGCCGCGCCTTGTCGCCCCCGCTCACGCCGTTTTTGACTATGATTTTCCCTCCGGCCGTGAGCTCAGCGCTCTCGACCAAACCGTGCACGAGGATGTTCCCGCCCGCGCTTACCCGAAAGCCCGCGTTTACGTTGCCCCGGATCTCGACATCCCCGTCGAAAGCTATATTGCCAACGGTCATGTCAACGTCGCCGTCCACTTTCACGGCCGAGGATATGAGTATTGTGCCCTCTATCACTTCCAGCCTGCCGCTCATGCCCGCCAGCAGCGATAGCCCGTCCTCGGACGGCTTCGTATTTTTTCCCTTGGGAAGCTTTATGTCCTTGCCCTGCCTGGGAGCAAGCTCCCTGCCGTGTACGTCCACGCCCGCGGCGCCGTCAGTCGGGCGGGTGCGGGACACCAGTACGTCTCCCTTTTCGACTTTTTTGAACTCCATAAGTTCCCTGAAGTCGACTTTTTCTTCAATTTCCCCGCCGCCGCTCTTTTTCGCGGGCATCTCAAAATGGACGGTGAGCTTTGCGTCCACCCCGTCTTCCGGCGCTTTGCCGGACGCTACCAGCGTCTTTTTCAGGTACGCCTTCTCTTCCGCCGCCTTCTGTACCGCCCCGCTTATGATGGCGTCCGCGCTTATGCCGTACTCGGATTTTAAAATGTCCATTACCGCCTGAGCGTCAAGCTCCGCGCCGCCCGCGTCGGGCGGATAAAGCGTCATATAGGCGTTTATATGCCTGTCGTCAAAATCAACGGCAACGCTCTCGTCTAAAATCGCCTCCTCCTGCGGCTGAGCTATCATCTGTTCGCTAGCCTGGCCTTCCGATATGATTTTGCTTATTATTCCAAGGTTCGCGTTTTGAAGGTTTTTCCTCTTTATATAGCCTACTATCGCGGCGGCGTCAACTGACTCGCCTTCGCGCGGCAAATCCATGTACACTCCGTCTTCTTCGTAGTAGAGTTTCACGCCTGCCATACCTGAATTGCTCTTCGTCTTCATAACAATAAATAGCCCCTCGCGTTAAACTTTCAATCCCCACACTAAAAATTTTTTCATCAGGCCGTTGCAAACTTTTCCTGTATCCTCTTTATGGCCTTTGAATGTATCTGCGATACCCGTGACTCGCTGACCCCCATGATCTGCGCTATTTCTTTTAACAGCAGCTCTTTGTTGTAGTAAAGGTCAATTATGAGCTTTTCGTTTTCGGGCAGCTCATTTAGCACGGCCGTCAAAAGGCCCAGCATTTCTTTTTTCTCAAAATGCATCTCGGGCTGCGTGTCCTCATCGTCGTCCTTCACGGTATCTATGACCTTTATAGACTGCTCGGCCGCGTTGGAGGAGATCACGCTTTCAAAATATACGATGCTGTATATATATTCATTGTCCAGCGCTTCTTTTACCTGCGTGGGCGTAAGGCCCAGGCGCCCGGCCACCTCGTTCTCGTCAGGATCGCGCCCGAATTCCATGGACATATTCTCATAGGCCTGTTTGACTTTCTTTATCCTGGAGCGCATGCTGCTGGATATGAAATCCTGCTTGCGCATGTAATCGAGTATTTCGCCCTGTATGCGCTTGCTGGCGTAAGTTTCAAATTTTACGTTCCGCATTGAGTCGAACTTTTCTATAGCGTCCATAAGACCGATCACGCCGTTACTTACAAGGTCGTCGTAATCGTTTTGATTTTTATATACAGGCATCATCCTCAGCACTATTTTCCTGACCAGGAAAAGATAATGCACCAGCAGTTCGTTTTTGTTTTCCACGCTGGGGTCTTTAAAGTAATTATCCCAAAGGACTTTTACTTCCTGATCCGTTTTTGCGCTTTCCGTAGCAATCAAAGCACTTTCTCCTAAATCCGCGTAAACTCAGCGCATGTGCGCGAGCTGCTTCCTGTAAACAAATTTTCTTATATCCTTGAGCATCCTCACATCCTCGCCCTCAAACATGATGCCCAGCCTGTATATAAAAGTATTAGAACTCTTTTTTACGCCGTATTCTTTCACACAGTCGATTTTCCTCATAATTTTAGCAAAAAAAACGAATTGTTTGCCGTCAATCTCGAATTTGCACTCCACTTTATCCATGGGGTTAAAATCAAAATCCGATTCAAGCCCAATTCCCGTTTCCGAAATATCTATCCCCTTACACTTAATAAAACCCCCGCCACCGCCGCTTAAACTTTTTTTTTCACTTTCTTCCTCCGGGCTTTCTTCC
>JAVBSU010000031.1:0-9151 GCA_031556555.1 Christensenellaceae bacterium | reverse complement strand
ACAGCAGGGCGCGGTGTTTACCAAGCCTATCGAGTAAACAGGGGAGCAAATAATAATTTATGGTCTATCTTGATATTATCTCAGGTTTTCTGGGGGCGGGCAAGACGACGTTTGCCAACCTCCTGCTTGATTTTTACATTAAAAACGGTGAGAAGCCGGTTTATATTGTGAACGAATACGGTGAGGCCGGGCTGGACGCGGCCATCATGCGCACGGAAGGTTTCACTGCCGTGGAGATGACGAACGGCTGTATTTGCTGCACGCTACGGGGGGAGCTCACTCGGGCCATATCCGATATAATTTCAGAGTACAGCCCCACGCGCATAGTGTTCGAGCCGTCGGGCGTTTTTATGTTCGACAACTTTTTCGACATCTTAAAGCACCGGGAAGTTGAGGGAAAGTGCGGTATAGGCAATATAGTGACTGTCATTGACTGCGTCAACTACAGGTCTGAGCGCCTTGTGTTCGGCAACTTCATATACAACCAGATACAGAGCGCGCCCGTGCTCATGATAAGCAAACTTGATAAAGCGCCGGACGGTCTGGATCTGACCGAGATGTACTGCGACGTAAAGAACATCAATCCCGGCGCGGAGATCGTGGCTAAAAAATACGATGAACTCGATGACGGGTATTTGCGGGAATTGTTTTTGGAGGGTGGGCGCGCGCATGCCCACGAAGCCGGGTGCTCCTGCCACGAATGCGCGGAGCACGGCCACGAGCATCACGAACATCACGATCATGACCATGACCACGGTCATCACGATGACCATCACGATGGCTATCATGAACACATACACGATCCTTTCGATACGATCACCGTTTCAATAACGCGGGACTTTGATGAAGAGGGAATAGGCGCCTTCGTGGACGGCATAAAATCCGGCGCGTACGGCGCTGTGGCCCGCGCAAAGGGCATAGTGTTTTTGAACGGCAAAGCCCAGCTCCTGAACGTGACGTTTAAAGACGTGGACATGAAAAAATATCCGCACTACGAGACCGCCGCAATGACGTTTATCGGTAACCCGCTCAACGTCGGCGCGGTCCGAAATCTTGCCGATTGATCAAAACTGCACAATAATGTACAAAATTTAATAATATAATACAATCACAAAATACTAAAAACATATATTATATTATAGAATATGTGTTTTTTGTTATGCCATTTCTAGGGAATAATCCCCTAACTAAATTTTGGTGCGCCGCCACCGGAAGCGCGGCGGTCATGTATGGCTACAGGAGTGAGCATGGGTAAGATAGTGGAGATTTTGGATACCGGAAAGGTATTGGTTTCGGACGGCGCGTGGGGGACGTTTTTATACCAGAAGGGTATGAAGCCGGGCGAGTGCCCGGACGCCTGGTCGGTGGACAGGTTCGACGACGTAGTCGACATAGCCAAGAGCTATATAGACGCCGGGGCGGACATGGTGGAGTCCAACAGCTTTGGGGGAAGCTGCTACAAGCTTGAGCATTTCGGGCTTGCTGATAAAGTGGCCGAAATCAACGAGGCTGCGGCAAAGGCTTCCAAAAAAGCGGCGGGCGACAAGTTCGTTATATCTTCCATAGGGCCTACCGGAAAAATGCTGCTGATGGGCGACGTTACGGAAGACGAACTCTACAACGCTTTCAAAGAGCAGGCGGCCGCGCTGGAGAAAGGCGGGGCGGACGCGGTGTGCATAGAGACGATGAGCGACGCCGAGGAAGCTTCTATAGCCATAAAAGCGGCGAAAGAAAACACCAACCTCGAAATCATAGCCACGTTTTCATTTGAAAAGACAAAGAACGGCGACTACCGTACGATGATGGGACTCAGCCCCGAAGACGCCGTGGCGGCGGCGCTCGAAGCGGGCGCGGACATAGTGGGCACAAACTGCGGCAACGGCATAGAGCGTATGATAGAGATAGTGCAAGCCATCAAGGCGAAATATCCCGACGTAAAGATACTCGTGCACGCGAACGCCGGACTGCCCGAAAACATAGACGGCAAAGACGTATTCCCCGAAACGCCCGAGATGATGGCGGCAATGGTGGAAGGGCTCCTGGACGCGGGCGCAAACATAGTGGGCGGCTGCTGCGGCACCACGCCCGCGCACATAGCGGCCATAAAATCAGAAGTAGACAAGTATAACGCTAAACACTGAGGGGGTATAAAAACATGAAATCAAAATTTATGAGCACAGCCATAGGAAGCATGCCTTACGGCGATCCCAAAAAGGCGGTCGAAGTTTCGCTCTCCAGCCTGGACGCGCCCATATGGCCGCAACTCGGGGTTTTCGGCCTTAAGGAACAGATGGAAATACAGTACAGCGAGGGCATACCCTGCGTGGTGATAGACGAAGATAAGGGCAGGATGTATTTCGATACGTCAGGCGACTACTCGGACGCTTTCGCCGAATTTTATGAGACTTACATGATGGCGATGGATCCCGACGAAGGCAACGGCGACGTTTCGGCAATGGCCATAAGCGAGGATTTCTCCAAGGGCATTTACGAGCTGGAACGCCAGCTTGAGGCGCGCGGCGGCGCAAAGCTTCCCTGGCTAAAGGTTCAGACCACTGGCCCTTGCAGCTTCGCACTCACCATAACCGACGAAAATAAACGCGCTATATATTACAATGAAGAATTCAGGGACGTCATCGTAAAGGCGCTGGCAATGAAGTGCCGCTGGCAGATACAGAAGTTCAGGAAGTACGCGGACAACATAATCTGCTTCATAGACGAACCCATCCTCTCCGCCTTCGGAAGCTCCACATACGTTTCCGTCAAGCGTGAGGACGTCGTAGCGCTGCTGGCGGAAGTTATAGAAGCTGTCCACATGGATGACGCGCTCGCCGGCATACATTGCTGCGGCAACACCGAGTGGAGCATACTTACCGATGCTGGCGTTGATATGGTCAACTTTGACGCTTTTGAGTACGGCCACACGGTTTCGATGTACGGCGCGGACATGAAGGCGCACATGGAAGCGGGCCGCATGCTCGCATGGGGCATAGTGCCCACCTCGTCCAAGGTAATGAACCAGACAGACGATACGCTCGAAGCCGTGATAGAAAAAAATATGGACAACCTCGCGGAAGTTACCGGACTCACAAAGCAGGTCATAGCCGAGCAGGCGCTCATAACGCCCTCCTGCGGCACAGGCTCGCTCACGGTCGATGAAGCGGATAAGGTCTTCTCGCTCGTGAAGAGCTTTTCCACGAAGATGAAGGCTAAGTACGGATTTTAATTAGAAGTTGCCTCCGGCGGGCAGGGACGGTCGTCCCTGCACCCACGCGCACTAACGTGCGCTTACCAAAATCTCAATGAAATTGACATTTTGACAAAACGGGTTTTGGGAGATTCTTAAGCCCCCGGAGGGACAAGGAGGATAAACAATGAAAATAGCCGTGGCCGGAAAGGGCGGCGTTGGAAAATCGACTATAGCGGCGACTCTGGCGCTGATGCTGGCTAAAAAGGGCCAGAAGGTGCTGGCGCTGGACGCCGATCCGGACGCGAACCTTGCGTCCGCGCTGGGAATACCGCATTCCGAGCAGGAAAAAATAACGACGATCGCGAAGCAGATAGATTTGATAGAGGAGCGCACGGGCGCGAAAGTGGGCCAGTACGGCCAGGTGTTCAAGCTGAACCCCGAAGTTTCGGACGTCGCGGAGGGCTACGCCTACGGCTTCAAGGGCGTGTCGCTGCTAGTGCTGGGAGCGTCTTCCGCCGGGGGCGGCGGCTGCGCCTGCCCGGAAAACACTTTTATACGAGCACTGGTGACAGACCTCGTGCTGTTCAAGGACGAAACGCTCATAATGGACATGGAGGCGGGCATAGAGCACCTCGGGCGCGCCACGTCGAAGGGCGTGGACATCATGCTGGTGGTTGTGGAACCAGGCCAGCGCTCGGTGGACTGCGCGCTGCAGGTCACCAAAATGGCGGATGAGATCGGCCTTAGAAACATACTCTACGTCGCGAACAAAGTTACGGGCGATGCGGACATCGACTTCCTGAAAAGCGCGCTCGCAGGTAAGGAGATAATCGCCTTCCTGCCATATTCCGAAACAATCAGGGAAGCGGACAGGGACGGCGTGGGCGCGTACGGCGCGACCGATGACGCCATGCGGAGCGAATACGGCAAAATAATCAGGAGGGTGAGCGAATGAGCTGTCTTATAGCGTTGTCCGGAAAGGGCGGAGTGGGCAAGACCACGCTGGCCGCCCTCATGGTCAAGAACTTAATCGCGGCGGGCAAAAAGCCGGTGCTCGCGATAGACGCCGATCCCAACAGCTGCTTGGACGCGATGCTGGGCGTGAAAGTTACGTCGTCCATAGGCGAAGCGCGGGAAAAATGACGGGACGAGGAGGAAGAAGCCAAGATCTCCATGCAGGAACTATTAAGGATGAAAATAGCCCAGGGGCTCGTTGAAGCGAGGGGCTTCGACATGATCGCCATGGGCAGGCCGGAGGGAGCGGGCTGCTACTGTTACGCCAACAACGTGCTAAAAGAGGCGATAAAGGAGCTGACAGGCCAGTATCCCTACGTGGTGCTGGACAACGAGGCGGGGCTGGAGAACCTGTCGCGCAGGATAGTGCAGGAGCTGGACGTTCTTATACTGATCTCCGACGCGTCAAACGCCGGGCTGCGCACCTTGCAGCGCCTTTACGAGCTCTCAAAGGAGATGGGCGTCGTGTACAAAAAGCTTGTGCTGCTCATAAACCGCACGCGGTCGGGCGAACTGCCTGAAACGGCTAATGAAGTAAAAGACGCCACCGGCGCGGACGAGCTCATCGCCCTGCCGTACGACGAGGACATCGCGCGCTTCGCTGAGGAGAACCGGCCGGTGTTCGAGCTGCCGGACGGCAACGCGGTAAATGATGCTATAGCAAAACTAATACAAACAATCACATGATATGAATCCGGCAACCAAAGGGCGCTGCCCTTTGGAAACCCGCAAGGGCCGGCCGGCCCTTGACCCACGGCAAGCTGTCGCTTGCCTTAATCAAAGTATGTTATCTGAAAGGCGAACGTTAGTTCGCCAGGGTCTGGGGAACTTGTTCCCCAGCGGATTCTTAAGGCGGAGCCTTGAGCCGCCGGAGGCAAAAAAACATTCAATGGAGGATACAATGAGTAACGGGTATGAAGCCTTTCAAGACAGGGTAGACGATGTAGCGTCCATGCAAATGCTTCAAAAAGCGCAGGACGACTGTATTGACACTTGTTTTGATCGTTATGACACACTGAAGAATCAGTGTAAATTCGGAAAGGACGGCGTATGCTGCAAAATATGCTACATGGGGCCGTGCAGGATAACGCCCAAAACGCCGAGAGGCATTTGCGGTGCGGATCAGGACACTATAGCCGCGAGAAACTTTCTCCGTGAGGTTTCGGGCGGGACTTCCGCGCACTCCGACCACGGCAGGCACGTTGCGCTGCTGCTTTTGGAGATCGCGGAAGGCAAAGACGTTGGGTATGAAATCAAGGACGAGCAGGCTGTCTGGGACACCGCCAAACTCTACGGCATAGAAACGGAAGGCCGCGCGTTCAACGAAGTTTTAAAAGAGCTGGCTGAAACGTTTTTAGGCGACTTCACATCCCAGACGGACACGATAAAAACAGTCGCGCTCGCGCCCAAAAAGGAGCAGTCCACCTGGGAGAAAAACGGCGTGCTGCCGCAGGGCATAGACCGCATGGTAGTAGAAGCCATGCACAGGACGCACATGGGAGTTGACCACGACTACAGGAACCTTTTGATGCACGCGTTCCGCCAGTCCATCTCAAACGGCTGGGGCGGGTCGAGGATAGCGTCTTTAGCGTCCGACATACTTTTCGGCACGCCGCGCGCCCTAAAAACCGAAGTGAACCTCGGCATACTCGAGGAAAAGAACGTCAACATAATCGTTCACGGCCACGAGCCCACATTGTCCGACATGATCGCCATAGCCGTCAAGCAGTCGGACATAATAGAATACGCCAAAGCCGCGGGCGCGGAGGGCGTAACGCTGGGCGGCATCTGCTGTACGGCTAACGAGATACTCATGCGCCACGGAGTGCCCATCGCGGGCAACTTCTTACAGCAGGAGCTTGCAATCGTCACGGGCGCGGTGGAAATGATGATAGTGGACGTGCAGTGCGTAATGCCGTCGCTGCCGTCCGTGGCCGAGCACTACCATACCAAGATAGTCTCAACTGTGGACATGGCTAAGACCATCGGCGCGGAGCCCTTCGAGTTCGACGAGGAGCACGCGCTCGAATCGGCCAAAGACCTAGTCAAACTGGCCATAGACAATTTCAAGAACAGAAACAAAGAGAACGTGGACATCCCCAAGGAAAAGCAGACAGTCATAGCGGGCTTTTCCGTGCGCGAGATTAAATACATGCTGGGCGGAAGCTTCAGGGCTTCCTTCCGGCCGCTCAATGACGCCGTTATCCAAAACCGTATAAAGGGCGTAGTGGGAATAGTGGGCTGCAACAACCCCAAGTTCAAGACGGACTGGTACTGCAACACGCTCGTCAAGGAGCTTATAAAGAACAACGTTCTGGTAGTCGAGACGGGCTGCAACGCCATCTCCTCCGGAAAGAACGGCAAGATGACGCCTGAGACGGCATTAGAATTCGCCGGGCAGGGCCTTAGGGAAGTTTGCGAAGCCGTGGGCATACCGCCCGTACTGCACATGGGAAGCTGCGTTGACAACACGCGCATACTCGACGCCTGCACGGAAATAGTAAACGAAGGCGGCCTCGGGGATTCCATAGCGGGCCTTCCCGCTGTCGGCGTCTGCCCCGAGCTCATGAGCGAGAAGGCGGTGTCCATAAGCTGTTACTTTGTGGCTTCGGGCGTGGACGTGTTCATCGGCCATCCCTTCCACATAACGGGCAGCGACAACGTTTATAAGTTCCTGACGGAAGATACCCAGGAAATGTTCAACGCCTCCATGCACTTCGAGGAAGACCCGGTCAAAGCGGCGGAGCAGATCATAGCCGTGATCGATGCGAAACGGGAGAAACTCGGCATAAACAAAAAGCAGGAGAGGAAGCTCGTTGACCAGAAGGATAGGAGGAGTGTAGATGTCTAAGCTTATTTGTTCAAGCGCGATAAACGGCGCGATAGAGTGGGTGAGGCGCGCGGACGAAGCGGTAACGAAGGCTGTCGCAGAAAAGGGCGCGGACTACGCGGTGGGGTTCCCCAGCACCGCCTACTACCTGCCCATAATATACTCCTTTACCGGCAGGGAAATGAAGACGCTGGCCGACCTTCAGGACATACTGAAGTACGCGCGAAACCTTCTGCCCGCGAGGGTGCTGGATAAAAACTGGCTGCCTTACCTCGGGCAAACGCTGGACGCGGGCGCGGCGGCGCTGTTCGCCTGCGAGGCCATAGAGGCGGTTAAGTACGCCATAGGCCCGAACCCGGTGGGCGGCATATGGCTGGGCGCGGCCAACGACATAATAATGCGCGAGCGCGGCATAGAGTTCGTGGACGGCAGCGCTCCCGGCTTCGCGGCCATAACGGGCGCGGCGCCGGACAACGCCACGGCGGTGAAGATCGCCACGGAGCTCCAGGAAAAGAACCTCTACGTCTTCATGGGCGGCAGCACCAACGGCGTGCAGTTTGCCGAGCAGCTCGCGGAAGAGGGCGTGCAGCTCGGCTGGGAGACGCGCCTCGTGCCCTTCGGCAAGGACGTTTCGTCCCTCGTGTACGCGCTGGGCTTCGCCAACAGGGCGGCGCTATCCTTCGGCGGCGTGGCCCCGGGGGATTTCGCGGCCAACCTCAAGTACAACAAGAACAGGGTGTTCGCATTCGTGTTAGCTCTGGGCGAAGTGGATGAAGAGAAGTACGCGGCCGCGGCCGGAGCCATAAACTACGGCTTCCCCGTCATCGCCAACACGGACATACCCGAAATACTGCCGACGGGCGTGTGCACGTACGAGCACGTCGTGTCCAACATACCCGTAGACCAGATAGTCGACAAGGCCCTTGAAGTCAGGGGCTGCAAGATAAAGATAACAAACGTTCCCATACCCGTGCCGTACGGCGCGGCGTTCGAGGGCGAGCGCATCCGCCTTGAAGATACTCAGGTGGAGTTCGGCGGCAACAAGACGAGCGCATTCGAGTTCGTCACCAGTGTTGACTTCGAGTCTATAACCGACGGCGAGATAACCGTGATCGGGCCGGAAGCGGACGAAGTGCCGGAGGGCTCCAACCTGCCGCTCGGAATATGGGTGGAGGTCGCCGGGCGCAAAATGCAGACCGACTTCGAGCCTATTCTGGAAAGGCAGATACACCACCTCGTCAACGGAGCGGAAGGAATCTGGCACATGGGCCAGAGGGATATAGTCTGGACGCGCATATCGAGGAACGGCTTCAAGAAGGGCCTTCGGATAAAGGACTACGGCGAGATAATCCACGCCATGTTCCTGTCTGAATACCCGGCGCTGGTGGACAAGGTCAAGGTCACGCTCATAACGGACGAGGCGGAGGTGGAAAAGCGCATAAAGACGGCGCGCGAAACTTACGACATAAGGAACCGCCGCCTGGAGGCGATGACGGACGAATCGGTGGACACGTTCTACTCGTGCACGCTGTGCCAGTCCTTCGCCCCCGACCACGTGTGCGTCATAACCCCCGAGAGGCTGGGCCTGTGCGGAGCGTACAACTGGCTGGACGGAAAAGCCGCGTTCGAGATAGATGAGACGGGCGCGAACCAGCCCGTTACAAAAGGCGAGTGCCTCGACCCCGTAAAGGGAATCTGGGCGGGCGTGAACGAATTTGTTTACTCCAACAGCCATAAGACGATAGATTCCTTCGCGGCTTACTCGATAATGGACCGCCCCATGACGAGCTGCGGCTGCTTTGAGGCTATAGTGGCGTACGTGCCCGAGTGCAACGGCGTTATGGTCGTCAACCGTGAGTTCATGGACGACACGCCCATAGGCATGACGTTCAGTTCGCTGGCGGGCAGCGTGGGCGGCGGCAAGCAGACGCCCGGCTTTGAGGGCGTGGGAAAGGTGTTCCTTACGTCCAAAAAGTTCCTGTACGCGGAAGGCGGCTTCGGACGCCTCGTGTGGATGCCAAAGGAATTAAAGGATACGCTCAAAGCCGACCTGGAAAAGCGTTTTTCTGAGCAGAACCTTGATAATTTCTTCGACAAGATAGCGGACGAGACGATTG
>JAVBSU010000054.1:0-6318 GCA_031556555.1 Christensenellaceae bacterium | reverse complement strand
GCAGCGGCGCGGCCTGGCGGAGCGCAAACCCATGGCCTGCATAATGCCGCTTCACGGCGTATGCGTTACCGGACCGTCGATTTATATGGCTTATTCCATGCTGGAACGCATAGAATGTGACGCTTATTGTACAATTGTACGAAACTTTATCTAGTAATAATGCGTCTAATGAGTGTTAGTGGTTATATATAATTAAATTTATAATGTTTTTTTCTTGCAATAACGGGGAGATGGAAATGAAAAAACCTATATTAATCATAACGCTCTTAGTATGCGCGGCAGTGCTTTGCGCTGTGCTGCCCATAACCGCGGCGGCGTTTGACGACTCGGTGAGGGGCGCGCCGCCCGAAGCTCCGGTGATAGAGCCGGGGCCCAGCGTTGAACCTTCAGGGGAATCGAACGTATCGCCTATGGAAGGCGCTCAAATTGAAAGCGGCCTGGCACAGCCGGTGGCAAAGGTTGAGGATACGGTTCAGGAGGCCGCCATGGAATCCGCTGATGAAATTATCACCGATGATACTATCAGCGCCTCGCTTGAGGTTGTGGCGGATGAAAAAGTGGTTGACGGGCAAGTGGTGGGCGCGCTGGCGGTCGAAGAAATAGAAGGGCCGCTCATAAGCATTGCCAAAGTGGAAGGGCCCCAGCCCTACACGATGGAGTGGGCCGAGCGTTACGCTCCCGGCTCTGTCGCGCCTTTTGAGGAACAGGTGGGAGATAACGGCGATTACGACGAGATTACTTCGTATCCCCCCAACGACACGTACAGGATCACTGTTGATTACAACAACCAGTGCGTGTACGCTTATTCCAAAGACGAAAACGGGAATTACACGGTTTTGGAGCGCGTAATGATCTGCACCACGGGCGGTAACGGCAACTGGACGCCCACAGGCGAGTTCAGTATGGGGAGCGACTCCCACCGCTTCGGCTTCTTCCCCAGCTACAACTGCTATGCCCAGTACTGGACGCAAATGTTCGGCAGCTTTTACTTCCATTCGCTGCTTTATAACGCGCGCGACGCCTCCACCTACACGATGAGTTCGTACAACAACCTCGGCTCGGCGGTCTCGCACGGCTGCGTAAGGCTGTTCGTGCCCGACGCGAGGTGGATATTCGAAAACTGCGCTCCCGGGACGTGGGGCGAGGTAACCACCAGGTTCGAGAAGGATCCTGAGCTCAAAAATGTTTTGAGGAACGGTTACGAGGGATGCATAGACTACGTTGAAGGAGAGACTGTAATCTAGGCCGTTGAAAATCTTCGCAATACTTCGTCAGCGAAATTGCCCGGACGCTCACATATTATTTATATAGTTCGCCCACGGACAATTTCTGCTTTCTTGTCTTGCGAATTTTTGAACAGCCTAAAGAAATGCATATATGGCTATGAGACAGAATTTAATAAGGATAGTGTTCATAGCCATAGGCGCGCTGCTGGTGGCGGACACGGTGTTTGTAAAGACGCGGTCCAACTGGAACCTCGGCGTGGCGCTGCCCGCGATACTGGGCGCGCCCCTCATAGTTTACGGAGTATTCAAAGCGCCGCTCGACGCCTTCTTCGCGGAAGGCTTCGGGAAGGCGCTTAAGTTTACCATAGTCGGAGTTTACCTGTTCGTCATAATTTCGGCGGTGGTTCTGACGGCAATGATGCTGCACGCCGCCAAAGACGCGCCCGATCCCGGAGCGGACGCCGTGATCGTGCTGGGCGCGGGAATAAAGGGCGATAAGGTTTCGTACACATTGAAAAACCGCCTGGACGCGGCGGCGGATTATTATGAGGAAAACCCTGAAGCGGTAATTGTGCTGGCGGGCGGCTACGGCAGGGACAAGGAGTACAGCGAAGCGTACGCCATGGAGAAATACATGCTGGAGCGCGGCGTACCCGCTTCGGCCATGATAAAAGAAGAAAATTCGACGAGCACTTACGAGAACTTCACAGAGGCCAGGAAAATACTGGACGAACGGTTTAACAGCGATTACCGTGTTGTGTATTCCACCAACGGCTTTCACATACTGCGCGCGGGCATGAAGGCGAAGCAGGCGGGGCTGAACGCCCAAGGCCTTAGTTCCCCTACGCCTCCTTACATAGCCGTAAATTCATACCTCAGGGAAAGCCTGGCCCTCCTCGCGGCGTACGCGGGGTTCGGGTGAGGAACTAATACAAACCACTAATTAAAACACCTCATCTTTACGGTCTTTTTTCCGCGTTGCGGCGTTGCGGGCACTTGACGTAGCTACAGCTACGCCTGCGCGTCCGCGCCTCGCATCACGAAAAAAATCCTTGTAAATCTATCGGCATTTCAATCAGTGATTAGTATAAGACGGGTTTACTTACAACTCTTTCCGCATAACGTGTATAACTACATCGTAGCCTTCTTTTTCGTAAAGGTTTATGGCTTTTGCGTTTCCCTCAAGCACCCTTAACTCCATATACGAAAGCGAACGGTTCCTTGCCCAATCCCCTGCGCTCTTTAAAAGCATTGACGCGACGCCTTGCTTGCGGTATTCGGGGCGCACGTATACGTCCGCAACCATAGCGTACTTCTTGGGTATGAAGCACACAAGCTGAGGGGTAGCCATCTCGTGCACGTGCAAAAAGCCGGCAATGCCCGATTCATCACAGGCTATTATTATATCCGCGCCATCCTGTGTTATTGTTCGCGCGGCGTATCCTTCGCAATCGCCGAACGGCCGGTAATACCTCGGTTCGTTTTGGGCAAGGTCAATAAAAAAGTCTTCGTAAAGCGGCGCTATAACCGCCGCGTCTTTTAGTTCAGCCAGCCGCGTGCGCATGTTTCAGCCTCCGTGTTCTGCCTTTAATAAATATATTACAGGTGACGAGATAAATAAACAAGCCTATCGAACAAGTTTGACAAAAAGAACGCGAGTGTATAAGTTGCGGCTTCGGATAGGGATAATACGCGGCATGCCAGAGGGGGCTTCCCCGATTTGCATTTACACACAAAAATCACTATAATGTAGAATGTATTTTTATAACGGCACAGAAGGAGATATGGCATGACAGAATTTGCCCAAAGATTTGAAGGGGTGACGGGGAGCGAAATAAGGAAGATATTCGCGCTTTTAAAGAATCCTGAAATAATATCCTTCGCCGGGGGCAATCCCTCGCCGGAGGCTTTTCCGTGCGAGATGCTGGCGGGAATAAGCAACGAGCTGATATTGAAGAAGGGCCGGCACGTGCTGCAGTACGGCGCTACGCCGGGAAGCGGCGTGTTTATCGACTACCTTAAAGAGCTCAACTCGGACATATTGAAGGATACGGACGACATTATAATAACAACGGGCAGCTCGCAGGGCATAGACCTGTTCGCGCGCTCGCTCCTTAACGAAGGCGATCCTATAGTGGTTGAGTCGCCCACGTTTTTGGGTGCGCTGCAAACTTTTTATTTGTCGCGCGCCAACATATCAACGGTACCGATGGAAGCCGGCGGAGTCAATATCGAAAAATTCGAGGCTGTGTTGAAAGAAAAACGCCCCAGGTTTTTCTACACGATACCGACCTTCCAAAACCCGACCGGCATAACTACGAGCGAAGAGAAGCGCGGTGAGATTTACAGGTTGTGCGAAACGTACGGCTGCGCGGTGCTGGAAGACGACCCTTATGAGGAACTGCGCTACGGCGGCCAACCCCTACAAAGCATTAAATCACGCGACACGAAGGGCATTGTAACAAAGCTTTATAGCTTTTCAAAGACGGTCTCGCCCGGATTGAGGGTCGGCTACGCGCTCGCGCCAAAGGACGTCGTCGCAAAGATGAACCTTTTAAAGCAGGGGGCGGACGTGCACACGCCCAACCTCTCGCAGGCAATGGTGCTGGAGTTTTTGCGGAGCGGAGGATACCAAAACCACATAGAGTACCTCCGGGCGCTGTACAGGGAGCAGCGGGACGCCATGCTGGCCTCGCTTGAAGAGCTCGCGCCAAAGGAGATAGAGTACACACGGCCGGACGGCGGTTTCTTCATATGGGTGACGCTGCCCGGTGGAGTTGACGGGCGCGAAATATTCGAGCGCTGCGTCGCGCAGAACGTGGCGTTTGTGCCCGGTTCGCCCTTCTTCGCACACGGCGGGCACGAAAACACATTAAGGCTCAACTTCTCCATGCCGAACGTGGAAATGATAAAAACAGGCGTAGCCCGTTTCTGCGGTGTACTGAAAGAATTCATTTAACAGGAGTATTTACATATGAAAAACGTTTTCGATACGCTTACTGAGAGAGGATACGTAAAACAGACGACGCACGAGGGCTTGAAGGAGCTTTTGGGCAAAGAGCCGGTCACGTTTTATGTGGGCTACGACGCCACGGCGGACAGCCTGCACGTCGGCCACTTCGTCATGCTCATGGTAATGGCGCACATGCAGCGCGCAGGGCACCGCCCCATCGTGCTCATAGGCGGAGGCACGACAATGATAGGCGATCCCTCCGGCAAGACTGACATGCGCAGGATGATGACGCGCGAGATCATACAGCACAACGCCAACTGTTTTAAGGAGCAGATAAGCCGTTTTCTGGATTTTTCCGAGGGCAAGGCGATAATGGTGGACAATGCCGACTGGCTGCTGAATCTCAACTACATAGATTTCATGCGTGAGATAGGCACAAAGTTCACCGTAAACAAAATGCTCACGGCCGAAGCTTACAAGCGGCGTATGGAAAGCGGCCTCACGTTCTTCGAGTTCAGCTATATGCTCATGCAGGCATACGATTTCCTCTACCTCTGCCGGAAGTACGATTGCCTCCTTGAGATGGGCGGCGATGACCAGTGGTCCAACATACTTGCCGGGGCCGACCTGATACGCAGGCTGGAGCAGAAGCAGGCGTACGGCATGACAATGACGCTGCTTTTAAAGAGTGACGGCGAGAAAATGGGCAAAACAGTGGGTGGCGCGCTGTGGCTGGATAAGAACAAGACCAGCCCCTACGATTTTTACCAGTACTTCAGGAACGTTGCGGACGCGGACGTTAAAAACTGCCTGTCGCTGCTGACCTTCCTGCCCATGGATGAAGTGAACGGACTGTGCGCGGTGGGTGGTAGCGGCATAAACGAAGCCAAAAAAGTGCTGGCCTACGAGGTCACTAAAAAGGTGCACGGCGAGGAAGAGGCGAATAAAGCCAGGGAAGCGGCCGAGGCGCTCTTCGGCCACGGCGGCGGCGGGGAGGGCATCCCCGCTACTGAACTCACGGTGGAGGAATTCAACGCTAACCCGGAGGTCATAGACCTTCTCGTGCGGACCGGCCTCACCAAGTCCAAAGGCGAGGGCAGGCGGCTCATCTCGGGCGGCGGCGTGCTGGTAAATGGCCAAAAGGTAATAGACGAGTTCAGGAGGCTGTCCGTAGATGATTTTGACGATGGGTCTATAATGATTAAAAAGGGCAAAAAGAGCTTCCACAAGATAACTTTGCTGAAGTAATGAACTTTATAACGCTGCGCGAAGAAGTTATAAACGAGATCGTCATAAAAAAATCGCGGTTTATCTGCGCGCTTGCGCCTGCGGCGGGCAAAGAGCAGGCGGAAGGATATATATCTAACGTTAGAAAGATACATTACAACGCCACGCACAACTGTTACGCCATGATAACAGGCGCGGACAGGATGTTCGAGAAAGCCTCGGACGACGGCGAGCCCCAGGGAACTGCCGGGCTGCCCATGCTGGAGGTTTTAAGGAAGAGCGGCGTAACGGATATACTCGCCGTGGTCACGCGCTATTTTGGCGGCGTGCTCCTGGGGGCGGGCGGCCTTTCGCGCGCGTACGGCGGCAGCGTCGCGGAGGCGCTGAAGCTTGCAGTGCTGGTAGAAAACATACCCGCTAACGTGTACGGATTCAGCATCGATTACGCGGACTACGGCAAACTGCAAAAGATCGCGTCGGAATTTGGCCTTGAGGTAAAGGGCGATTTTGCCGAGAAGGTGAACGCCTGCCTGGAGGTAGAGAAAGCGCGCTCTAAAGCTTTTGAAGCAAGGATAACCGAGGCCTTCATGGGCGCCGGGGTGTATAAATTGGCAGGCGAGACGCTGATAAAGAAAGTGATAAAGGAATAATTCCTCCGGCGGCCAGGGGCGCTGCCCCTGAACCCCGCCAAATGAACTTTTGCTAACGCTCAAAAGTTCCTCTGGACTCTTCAAAACCCGCTTTGCTTTATTATATTCAGCATAACGCGTTTTTGGAGATTCTTAAGAACCTTTTTGGGCGTAAGCAAAAAGGTTCTTAAGCCGCCGGAGGCTGTTGCTGATTTTAAAAAGGAGTTTGAACATGAAGAAGTTAGCTAGCCTGCTCGCTGCGGTGAGACTGCTGTGCGGCTTT
>JAVBSU010000105.1:0-2863 GCA_031556555.1 Christensenellaceae bacterium | reverse complement strand
CTTATGCTCATATCATTACCTCCACCGGCCTGTCACAGTGACTTAATGCCGTCGTACCACCGGTTTTCGTCAAACTCGCGGAGCCACTGCGGCGCGAGGCTGTTTCCAATGCGGCTGGCCCCGAACTCGATCGACCCGATCGCGTCCTCTATATTTATTATCCAACCGGAGGACTTTATCTTTATCCTGTCGCCTATCAGCGCGTTGAAGAGCTTTGTGTCGCCCAGCGTAAAGCTGTTGTTGGGCGTTGTGCCGGTGCTCTGCTTTATGTAGTCCGCTCCCGAATCCGCGACTATCTTGCAGGCGCGCACCTTCTCCTCGTGAGTCAGGTAAAAGCACTCTATTATTACTTTGACTATAACGCGGCCGTCCCTGTCCTTCATCGCTTTCACAAACTCACGGAGCTCTTTTAATATGTATTCGTCCTCACCATCTTTGAGTTTTGAAATGTTTATGACGATATCAAGCTCGTCCGCTCCGTTTTCAATGGCGTTAAGGCCTTCGAATATTTTCGTTTCAGTCGTGTTCACGCCCTGGGGAAAACCTATCACCGTTCCCACGGCTGCTTTATCCCCAATGATGGAACGGGCGTACTTCACGTCAGCGGGATTTACGTACACCGCCGCAAAACCATATTCCAGCACTTCATCACAAAAAGTTTTGACATCGCCCTTTGAGACGTAATTACCAAGACAGGAATGGTCCTGCATGGCGGCAAATTCTTTTTTTGTAATCATTATATTCCTCCTTCTACTAACGAAGAAAATTCCCTCGTAACGCTAAAACCCCCGCCGGACACATCTGGTCCGGCGGGGGTTATTATCACATTACATTCATGCCTGGCACAGCGCCACTGCCGCGTCGGCCGCGCTGGCCGCGTCAGCTGAGTAGCTGTCCGCTCCGATCTGCTGGCAGAAAGACTCGGTAACGGGCGCTCCGCCCACCATTATCTTTATCTTGCCTTTCACGCCGGCTTTTTCGGCCGCATCCACAACTTCCTTCATCATACCCATAGTGGTTGTAAGGAGCGCGGAGCAGGCTATTACCTGGCAACCCTCGTTTATGGCGGTTTCCACATACTTCTCAGGCTCAACATCCGTGCCGAGGTCTATTACCTCAAGCCCCTTGCCCTCCATCATCATCTTGACGAGGTTCTTGCCGATGTCGTGCAGGTCGCCTTTGACGGTGCCGATGCACACCTTGCCTGTAGATTCTACGCCTTCCTCGGCCAAGAGCGGCTTTAGAACGGCAGCGCCCATGTTCATAGCCCTTGCGGCGATCAGAACTTCGGGTACGTAAACTTCATTGTTCTTAAATTTTTCCCCAATGACTCCCATACCTGCCAAAAGTCCTTTGTCCAGAATGTCTTTTGCGGGGGTACCCTCGTCAATAGCCTTCTGTACAAGCTCTTTTACGTCCTTCGCTTTTCCTTTTTGCAAATTCTCCGAAATCTCTGTTAATAAATCCATTACTGATCCTCCTGTTGACATGTCGTCAGATAGTGCGATTGAATGTGTGATGTTAGAATCAGTATACTCTGCCCTTTCTCTTTCTTTCTGGTAAATAATCGTTATTTTTTGTAATTTATGATTATCTTGGCCCGAATAAAACAAATCTTTACCAAATTTTGCGCCAAAGTCCTATAACGGCATAAAAAACGCTTGCTATACTTCAGCCATGGCATACAAAACAGCCCAAGAAAAAAAACAGGGAGTGAACATATTATAATGGATATGAAAAAATGGATCAAAGATACAATAGACGCGCCGGTAAAGAAAGCGATACCCGTGCTTTCCTTTCCGTCGATACAGCTTCTTAACGTTACGGTGCCCGACCTTATAAACGACAGCGCTCTTCAGGCCAAAGGCATGAAGCTCATTGCCGACCGCGTGGATTCGGGCGCTTCATTAAGCATGATGGACCTTTCGGTAGAGGCTGAAGCGTTCGGCTCCAACATAAGGTTTTCGGACGACGAAGTGCCCACAGTCGTGGGCGAGATAATCGAAACGCCCGAGCAGGCGGACGCGCTCGCCGTCCCGGAAGTGGGCGCGGGGCGAACCGGCCTTTACGTGGACGCTATAAAACAGGCCAAGCAGATGATCACCGGCCGGCCGGTCTTCGGCGGAACCATCGGCCCCTACTCTCTAGCGGGACGGCTCTTCGACGTTTCCAAGATAATGCTGTACTGCTACGACGACCCGGACATGGTGCACGCGGCGTTGAAGAAGGTGACAACGTTTCTCATTAAATACATAGAGGCTTATAAAGCCGTTGGCGCCGACGGCGTCGTAATAGCCGAACCGCTGGCCGGGCTGCTCTCGCCCGACCTCAACGAGGAATTCTCCGTCCCCTACGTACGGGAAATAGTTAACGCCACGCAGACGGACGACTTCATAATAGTTTACCACAACTGCGGCAACGGCACTATAAGGCTGATAGACGGCATACTCAAGATTGGGGCCTCCGCCTACCACTTTGGCAACGCGATAGACATGGCCGAGATGATGGCGCACATACCGGCCAATATCCCTGCAATGGGCAATGTGGACCCTGCCAGCGAGTTCAGGAACGGCACGCCCGAATCCATAAGGAAGGCCACGCTCGATCTTTTAAAGGCTTGCAGCAAATACAAAAACTTCATAATCTCATCCGGCTGCGACGTTCCCCCGCTCTCAAGCTGGGACAATATAGACGCGTTCTTTGCCGCCGTGCGCGATTTTTATAGCGGCAAGGCGTAAAGAGCTAGGGCGTGTTTCAAAAATAGCGGTAGCTAGATTTTTGAGCAATTTTTCTGATTGGTGCTTGCAAAAAGCGCAGTGCTAGCAGCGCTATCATGAGCATTTTTGCATGTGCCAGGCTGGAA
>JAVBSU010000198.1:0-3087 GCA_031556555.1 Christensenellaceae bacterium | reverse complement strand
GACGAGATACAGACGGGCATGGGGCGCACGGGCAAGTTTCTGGCGTGCGAACACTACGGAATAAAGCCGGATGTGGTGACCATGGCCAAAGCCCTTGGAAACGGCGTGCCCATAGGCGCGTGCCTGGCAACGGAGGATGCGGCGCAGGCGTTTTCGCCGGGCGACCACGGCACGACGTTCGGGGGTTCGCACTTCGTGTGCGCCGCGGCCAACTATGTGTTGGGCGCTGTAGACGATGCCATGCTTGAGTCTATCCGGAAAAAGGGCGGGTATTTCAAAGCAAAATTAGAGGAGCTCATGGAGGAGAAACCCGGCGCAATATTGGATGTGCGCGGCAGGGGGCTTATACTCGGAGCGCAGCTAAACGACAGCGTAAAAGCAACGGACGTGCGTTTGAATCTGCTCGAAAAAGGTTTTGTTACCGGTGTGGCGGGTATGAATACTTTAAGGTTCCTTCCTCCGTTCGTCATAGCCGAAGCCGATATAGACGCGCTTATAGGCGCGTTGCGCGAGGTGGTATAGGTGGAGCAGATACTGCTTTTGAGGGCGGGAGAAGAGGACGCGGAGGACGTTCTCAATATCACAAAGACCGCCTTTGAGATATACGCGAACGAGGTGCGCAAAAAGGAGAGCATAGAGGCCCTCCGCGAAACCATTTGCGACGTGCTGCGCGACATCGGGAGCAAGCATGTGTACATAGCCAAGATCGACGGGGAGACCGTGGGCAGCGTGCGTTTTGACATACGCGGCGGCGGTATAGCTTACCTGAGCAGGTTCGCTATGAAACCGGAAGCGCAGAATTTCGGCATAGGGGGGCTGCTGCTGGAAAAGGTCAAGCTTGAGTGTATCGCGCTGGGCGTACGGGCGATAACGCTTCACACCGCCTCAAAGATGCGCTCGACCGTGGCTTTTTATTTGAAGAACGGCTATTACATCCACTCCATAACAAAGGACAAGGACTACATCCGAGCCTTTATGGTTAACGAACTAGTGGAGATGGACGAGATGTACGATTACGAGGCGGCGATAAAAATGCCCGTGTAGGAGAACGCTGGGCCATATGCTGTTGATCCACATATGAAATTGCGCGGTATGCATCCGGGCGCTTGTCCGGGCTTGACACAAATTGCCGCGTTTAAGTATAATTAGAACTCAGGAAACCATATTTTTGTACAGTTTGGAAGGAGAAAACCATGGTATCATTGATATTTGGCATACTCGCTCTTTTAATCGATGTGGTGGCTGTACTGCCGCTAAGCATAGGCTATCTGGGTTTTGTTGGGTTTATATTCGCGATAGTCGCGGTCGCCACAGGAAACAGTGTGCTGAGGGCCGACCCAATGGATAAGAGTGCGAGAGTGGGAAAAACGATAGGTACGATTTGTATATTCTTTTCCATACTACCCATTATCTTGTGGTTCTGGTGGGTCATCCTGCCGCTTGGGTGCGTTGCCTGCACACTGCTGTGACCGTATGCTGATACTGGTGTTAGCCTGCGCCTCCGTGGCGCTGGCGTGGCTGGCGTTCACACCTGAAATTAGCTGGGTGTGCATAGCCGGTTTTGTCATAGGCGTTTCAATCTGGGTGCTGGCCAGGAAAATGATCGCGACAGGCGCGGATTGCCGTTATGCAAAAGCCTCGATGATAATAGGCGGAGTGGGTACTTTTGGAAATCTTGCCGCCATATTCTTTTCGTTTGTATTGGGCAGTATTTTGTACGGCGGTTTAGTTGTGTTTTAAAGGAGTAAGCGAATGAATACTGTGGACAGCGTAAATGAGACGGCCCGCGCCGCTAGGGACGCGCGGCTCATGGTGGGGAAACTTTCCACACTGCAAAAGAACAATATACTTAACGCGATGGGAAAGGCGCTCATAGAAAAGAGCGGCTTCATCCTAATTGAGAATAAAAAGGACGTGGACGCCGCCGTGGAAAAAGGCCGTACGCCTTCGCTCGTAGACAGGCTCGCGCTGAGTGAGGGCAGGATAAAGGCAATGGCGCAGGGGCTTTTCGACATAGCCCGGCTGGATGATCCCGTGGGCGAAGTAGTGCACGCGGCCAGGCGGCCGAACGGACTTATAATATCCAAGCAGCGCGTGCCGCTGGGCGTTATCGGGATAATATACGAAGCGCGGCCCAACGTTACGGCGGACGCGGTGGGCCTCTGCCTTAAGGCGGGCAACGCCGTCGTCTTAAAGGGCGGCAGCGAGGCCATGAATTCCAATATAGCCATAGCGGACGTGATGGTGGAAGCGGGCGTGGCCGAAGGGTTGCCGATGGGCGCCGTGGGGCTGATACGGGACGCTTCCCGGGAAGCCGCGGCGCACATGATGAAGCTTAACGGCTATATAGACGTGCTCATACCGAGAGGCGGGGCGGGACTCATCAAGTCGGTTGTGGAAAACGCCACCGTGCCGGTGATTGAGACGGGCACGGGCAACTGCCACGTTTATGTGGACGCCGGGGCGGATCTTACGATGGCTAAGAATATAACCGTTAACGCCAAAACTACGCGGCCGTCGGTCTGCAACGCGGCGGAGAGCCTGCTCGTGCATAAAGACGTGGCTGACGGGTTTTTGCCAATGGTTTTCGGGGCGCTCAAAGAACATAACGTAGAGATACGCGGCTGCGGGGTTTGCCAGAGCTTTGGCGCTCTTCCCGCGACGGAAGAAGATTACTACACCGAATTTTTGGACTACATCATCTCGGTTAAGGTGGTGGACAGCGTGGACATGGCAATAGACCACGTGAATAAGTACAGCACCGGCCACTCGGAGGCGATCGTAACGAACAGTTATGCAAACGCGAAACGCTTTAAGGAAGAGGTCGACTCCGCGGCGGTGTACGTTAACGCCAGCACTCGGTTTACGGACGGTTTCGAGTTCGGCTTCGGCGCGGAGATAGGAATTTCCACCCAGAAGCTGCACGCGCGCGGGCCCATGGGCCTCGTGGAACTCACGACTTTTAAATACCTCATCGACGGGGACGGGCAGATAAGATAGGGCTGCCTCCGGCGGCCAAAGGAACCTTTTGCTAACGCTCAAAAGGTTCTTCTGGACTCCTCCAAAACCCGCGATAAGTTTGAAAAG
>JAVBSU010000028.1:0-7311 GCA_031556555.1 Christensenellaceae bacterium | reverse complement strand
TGTCGTGCAGCAGTGCGGCCAGCCGGACGCGGATGTCCGGGCAGGCGGCCGCGCACGTCCTTAGTGAGTGCTCCAGCACGTCGTATCTATGGTACACTTTGCTCTGCTCAAACCCGTCGCCCGCCATAAGCTCCGGCAGTAACGCAAAAAGCGCGCCCGTGTCTTTCAGCAGGCGCAGGCCGCGCAAGACGGCGCCGTCCCTGCCGTACGCCTGGTCGGACGTTAATATAGAGAAAAGCTCTTCTTTTATGCGCTCGCCCGAAATGTTCGCGAGCTTAACAGAATTTTCCGCCGCGGCCGCTAAAGTTTTCTCGTCAACGCCAAAGCCGAGCTGCGCGGCAAAGCGCGCCATGCGCAGTATCCTTAGTGCGTCCTCTGCCATCGTGCCCTCGTGCGTCATCACGAGCGTCCTGGCCGCAAGGTCACTGAGCCCGCGGGAAAGCGGGTCGATAACACTACCGTCTGCGCCGGCATAGAGGGCGTTGACCGTAAAATCCCTTCTTTTAGCGTCTTTTTCTATGTCGTGCGTAAAAACGACTTCTGTGGGGCGGTGCTCGCCGCCGCGCCCGTAGCTGTCCGTCCTCATTGCCGTGTATTCGTAAGTGTAACGGCTGCCGGAAAACTCCTGTATGATAACGAGCGTCCCCAGGCCGTAGGCCCGCTCCGAAACGGAAAACCGCCCGCCGCTGAGGCTGGCGATGGCTTCGGGCAGTACGTCCGAGCAAACGTCTATATCCGTCACGGGAAGGCCGAGAATTTTGTTCCTGACAATGCCGCCGACAAGCAGGAGGCGGTTGCCCGAAGCGCCGAACCACGCCATAAGGTCTCTTATATTTTCTTCAATTTGTATAGTCATAATCCTAATGAGACTATATCATACTTGACAAACTATTTCATCTGTGATTAAATTAATTAAACGATTAAATGCTTTTTCGAGCAAGAATTATTCAACGGATATATAATAAATTAATAGTCTTACAAAGAATTTTGAGGGATCAATTGGCGGTTAAAATGAAGGACGTCGCAGTGGACGCCGGAGTGTCCGTGGCGACTGTTTCAAACGTGATAACAGGCAAGCAATATGTCAGTCCCGACGTAAAGGATAAGGTCGAAGCTTCTATAAGTAAGCTCGGCTACCAGGTGAACCTAATAGCAAGGGGCCTTAAATCCAAGCGTACGGACACGGTCGGCGTTGTGCTGCCCGATATAACCAAGATGTTCTTCCCGAACGTTTTGAAAGGGATAACCGACGCGGCCCACAGCGCGCAGTATAAAGTAAATTTCCTGTCCAGCGATTTTGATTTTGACACGGAAAGGCAGTTTGTGGACTACCTCAAGGCGAGCTATGTGGACGGCATAATAATAGATACCGTATGCCCCAAGGACAAACTTGAGGACTGGGCGAAGGAACTGGTGGGCGAAGGCACGGGCATAAGCGTGGTCTCGCTTGAGCAGATCATGGATACGGACATAATTTCTTCCGTCCTTATAGACTATGAGAAGAGCAGCATGAACATCACACGGCACCTTTTAAGCCTTGGACGAAGCCGCATACTGTATCTCGGCGCGTCCAACGAATTCAGCCATGCGTACAACAGGTATAAGGGCTACATGTCCGGCCTTGAGGAGGGGAACGTCCCCTACGACGAAAACCTGGTGTTCTGCGTAGACTTCGCGTCCATGGGCGCTTACGACGCCGTTAAGGACGCGGTTAAGCGGAAGATACGTTTTGACGCGGTGCAGGCGGTGAACGACCAGACGGCCATAGGCGCTTTGAAAGCCCTTATGGAGCAGGGGATAAGGGTGCCGGAAGACGTTGCTGTGACTGGCTTTGACAACATCTTTCCGTCAACCCTCGTAACGCCCCAGATAACGACTGTGGACGTGCCCAAATACCGCCTGGGGAAGATGGCTTTTACGGAACTTAAGCGGCTGATGGACGACGAAGGGAGCACGCCCTGCTCAATATACTTTGACGCGCCGGTCATAGAACGGCAGTCAACGCGCAAAGAACTTAAAGCCGACTGGGATCTTTCGCTGTGGTAGCGCGGCATTCTCTTAATCGATTAAACATCAGGCCGTCCGAGAACTCCGCAATCGCCCTTCGGGTTTACCGCGTCAGCGAAATTACAGAAACGCTCGCGTATGTCAAAATACGCGTCGCACTTCTGAAATTTCTACTTCCTTGTCTTGCGAAGTTTCGATCCAGCCTGGTTCGGCCTCCTATTGCTGGAATTGGTGAGGATTAACATAGTGAAACGTTTTGCAGCAAATGCAAATAATATATTATTATCAGGAGGAAAAGAAATGAAAAAGTTGAGAACCCTATTGGTAGTCGCGCTGGTCGTGGCTATGTGCGTGACGCTGCTCCCGTCTTTCGCGGCCGCGAGCGATGACGCGCCGAGGAAGGTGCTGATGACGAATGCTTTTAATACCGCGCCCTTCTGCGCGCCGCTGAATGCGCAGGCGCTTGAGACGGCAAAAGAGAACAACGTAGACCTTCAGATCGAAGACGGCCAGGCGGACGCCAGCGTGCAGCTAGACCAGGTCAAGAACGCCATAAGCCAGGGTTACGACGGCGTGCTCTACTTCCCCGCGGACAAGGAAGGCAGCATAACGGTAATACAGACGCTGAACGAGTCGGGCATCCCCTACGCGGTTATCGATTCGCAGGTTGACGATTCCGTTAAGGACACTATCCCCGTGTTCGCCGGCCCGGACAACGTGTACATGGGCGAAGTCGCCGGCGAGTCGTGCGTCGAACTGCTTGACGGCAAAGGCAAAGTCGTCATACTTGAAGGCGCTGCCGGAACAGACCCCGCCACCAACAGGCAGAAGGGCTTCATGAACATAATAGAACAGTATCCTGACATCGAAGTTCTCGCCACGCAGAACGTTGACGGCTGGGATCCCGCGAAAGCCATGACGATAATGCAGGACTACATCACAAGGTTCGGCGATGAGATAGACTTCCTGTTCACGCACGACGACGGCATATTCCAGGGCGCGCAGCAGGCCATAGACCAGGCGGGTATGACAGGCGATATCCTCGCGGTGTCCACAGGCGCTAACAACGTTGGCTGCGCCGCCATAGACGCGGGCACGCTCTACGGCTCCGTGCTGCACTCCGCCAAAGAGGAAGGCCAGCTGGGAGTAGAGGCCGTTGTGGCCGTTATGGACGGTGAAATAAAGAACGGGGACGCCGAGTGGATGAAGTGCTCAAGCCCCCTCGTAACAGCCGAAAACATTGAAGAGTGGAGAGGCTGGGGCTGGTAATAGATTAATTAATGATGTCTCCGACGGCTTAAGGCTCCGCCTTAAGAATCCGCTGGGGCTGCTTAGCCCCAGACCCCGCGCGAACTGCGTTCGCTTTCCAAAGCATAGCGGGTTTTGAAGAGTCCAGAGGAACTTTTTGCCGCTGGCAAAAGTTCCTTTGGCCGCCGGAGGCGACCTTAAAGGGGGTATACATTTGGAAGACGTAATACTTTCCATGGAGAATATAACAAAAACGTTTGGCGGGAACGTCACGGCGCTCGACGGCGTTTCTTTTAACGTCAAACGCGGCGAGGTACATGCGCTCCTGGGTGAGAACGGCGCGGGCAAATCCACGCTGATGAAAATACTTAACGGCGTTTATAAACCCGATTCGGGTAAAGTTATAATTGACGGCAGCGAGGTGCACTTTAACACGACAAAGGAAGCCGCGCGCGGCGGCGTGGGCATAGTGTTCCAGGAGTTCAACCTGGTGAACACTCTAACAGCCGTGGAGAACGCTTTTTTGGGCCGCCTGGAGACCAATAAACTCGGCAAAGTGGAGTGGAAGAAGTTGCGGGAAACCTTCATGGAGTTTATGAAGAGCATAGACTTCGAGATAAACCCCGACCTGCCCGTCGAGGAGCTTTCCATAGCGGAAAAGCAGATGATAGAGATAGCGAAGGCGCTGCTCCTGGAATCCAAGATACTCGTTATGGACGAGCCGACGGCCACGCTGACCACGGAGGAAATCAAGAAATTATTTGTAATCATACAAAACCTCAAGGCAAAGGGCGTGACGATAATCTACATATCGCACCGCCTGGAAGAAGTGTTCCAGATATGCGACAGGGTCACGGTTTTAAGGGACGGACACTACATAGGCACCCAGAATGTGGGTGAGACGGACAAGGCAAGGCTCATAGAGCAGATGGTCGGGCGGTCGATGGAAGTCGAGTTCCCGCCTCGCGACTACTGCGCCGGTGACGTAGTGCTGGAAGTAAGCGGCTTTTTCACCCCGGGATTCTTAAAGGATATATCCTTCGACCTGCGCAAAGGCGAAATACTCGGCATAGCGGGGCTGGTGGGCTCCGGGCGCACGGAGGTGGCGCGCGCCGTCTTCGGGGCGGATAAAGTGGAAAAGGGCACGTTCAAGCTAAACGGCAAGGTAGTGAAAATAGTATCGACCATGGACGCTAAAAAATTGTCAATAGGCCTCCTGCCCGAAGACAGGAAGGACGAAGGGCTGGCCGTCGGCTACTCCGTGTCCAAAAATATTACCATAACAAATCTCGACCGCATATCCAACGGCATATGGCTGAACCGCAAAAAGGAAACCGAGGAGAGCAGGAAGCTCGTTGAAAGCCTTTCCATAAAAACTCCTTCGGTAAACACCAAGCTCCAAAACCTCTCGGGGGGGAACCAGCAGAAGGTAGTGCTGGCCAAGTGGCTTTTCAACGACGCGGACATACTAATACTGGACGAACCAACGCGCGGTATAGACGTGGGCGCGAAGTACGAGATATACCTTTTGATGAACGAGCTTATCAAGCGGGGCAAGGCGATAATAATGATATCGTCCGAGCTGCCGGAGATATTCGCGCTGTCCGACAGGATAATGGTTATGTACGAGGGTACGCTCCGGGCGTGCGTCGACAATTACGAGGGGCTTAAGCCCGAAGATATAATGAAGTTCGCTGTAGGCTAACTGAGAAAGAGATCTTAAGGCTCCGCCTTAAGAATCCGCTGGGGAACAAGTTCCCCAGAACCCGGCCAGCTTTGCAGGCCAGCTAAAAGCAAAACGCGTTTTGGGAGATTCTTAAGAACCATTTTTGGCGTTAGCAAAAAGGTTCTTAAGCTGCCAGAGGCGACCTTAAAGGGGGTATGAAATTTGGAAGAAAACGCGATATATGCCCATAAAAAAGTAAGCGCGAAAAGCCGTATAAAGTACTATGCCCAAAACTACGCCATCGTTATCATGCTGGCGGTGTTGGCGATAATCGTAGGCATAATACAGCCGAAGTTTTTCACGCTGCAAAACTGGACGAACATAATGAACCAGATTTCAGTGGTGGGCATACTGGCCTGCGGCATGACATTCGTCATACTTATAGGCTGCATAGACCTTAGCGTGGGCGCGATGATATCGCTAATCGGCATATTCTCCGTCACCATGCTGGGCCAGTTCGGCGGGGTCGTGGCTATACTCTTAAGCGTGCTTTTGGGAGCAGGCATTGGCTTCGGCTCGGGCGCGATAATAGGCGGCATAAAGGGGCGCATGGGCGAATCGTTCATGGTAACCTACGGCATGCAGTCGGTGCTGGCGGCCATGGCGCTCATAGTTTCGGGCGGCCTTTTTATGATGGTGACCGCGCCGGGCGGGATATTCGTTGAGATCGGCAAGGGCATGACGCCCGTGTACATACTCATAGTGCTGATAGTCATATGCCAGCTCGTGCTGACCAAAACGCACTTTGGCAGGAATATACTGTTCATGGGGGCCAACCCCGTGGCGGCCAGCCTCTCGGGCATCAACGTCAGGCTCAACACTATGCTGGTGTTCATGCTGGGCGGGCTCATTTCGGCGCTGGCGGGAGTTGTGCTCTCATCGAGGGTGATGTCCGCCAACCCGACGGCGGGCGTCGGTTACGAGCTGGACGCTATCGCGGCCTGCGTGGTGGGCGGCGTGAGCATGAAGGGCGGCAGCGGCAGCTTTATAAATACCGTCATAGGCGTGGTAGTCATAGGCGTGCTGGGCAACGCGCTAAACCTTCTCGGCGTGGGTTCCTACCAGCAGATGATAGTGAGGGGTTTCGTCATAGCACTGGCCGTGGCGCTCGACATATTCAACAAGAACAGGCAGTCGGGGGAGGGCGAGTGATATGAGAAAAACGTCGTTTATAAAGCTTTTGAGGAACAACGTCGTGGTAGCCGCCCTGCTCATACTCATAGCCGTGATGAGCATCGTTACCAACTCCTTTTTGACCATAGAAAACTTCAGCAACATACTGACGCAGATCGCCATTTACGGCATAGTGGCCTTCGCCATGACGATCGCCATAATCTGCGGCGAGTTTGACCTTTCCTGCGGCGCGCTCATGGGAGTCATAACCATACTCTTCACCGACATCGCGAAGAATATGAACGTGGGGCTGGCCGTACTGGCCTGCTTCGCCTTCGGAATCATGGTGGGCGCGATAAACGGTTTCCTGGTGGCGAAGGTTAAGATGAGCGCCTTTGTCGCCACGCTGGCCACAAGCGTCGCTTTAAAAGGTTTCGCCCTTACGTACACAAACGGCAAGCCAATAAACTACCCCAACGACGCCATAAACCATTTTGGGAACGGGAGCTTCCTCTACATACCCAACATAGTTTGGTTCTTCATAGGCGCGCTCATCATAAGCATTTACGTCCTCAGGTACACCAAGTTCGGCAGGGGAGTGTACGCCACGGGCGGCAATATGGAAGTAGCTCGCATGGCCGGTATAAACGTGTCCTTTTATAAAATGATGGTTTTTGTTATACTGGGGATAGCCACCGCTGTGGCGGGAATACTGTTTTCCGCCCGGCTGTCCGCGGGCAACACGCTCTACGGCAGCGACCTTTCCATGACAGTCGTGGCGGCGGTGGTTATTGGCGGGACTTCGCTTTCCGGAGGCAAGGGCAGCGCGCTTAAGACTCTCTGGGGCATGCTTGTAATTGGCGTGCTGTTCAATTCGCTCATGATATTAGGGGTGCAGGCAAACTGGCAGGATGTCGTAAAAGGCGCGATACTCATAGCCGTAGTGTCCGTGGACGCCGTGTTCTCGCATAAGAAACTGAAGTTGCAGACCACTTAAGGGCTCCGCCCTTTGGAAACCCGCTGGGGAACAAGTTCCCCAGACCCCGCGCGAACTGGCGTTCGCTTACTAAAATAAATTATTAAAAGCGGGTGAACGAAGTGAGCCGGGTCAAGGGCCGGCCGGCCCTTGTGGGGTTTTAGGGGCAAAGCCCCTGAGAGAAGTATATTTTTAAAAAGAAAGAGGTAATATAATGGGAACAAAAGCTATAATTGAAAAA
>JAVBSU010000174.1:0-11271 GCA_031556555.1 Christensenellaceae bacterium | reverse complement strand
CACAAAAGGCCAAGGAGCACAGCAAAAATGGAAGAGAGAAAACCCAGGGAGAATGCTTTTTTGCGACGGCTAATGGTTTTTCGTATTTTGACGCTCTTCATCATACCACCTCGCTTTTATTGGAGCCCGCCATGTAAAGGCCAAGTTCCTGCACAGTTATCGCCTTGGGATCGAGGTCGGCCACCAGCGCGCCTTCGTATATAACGAGGATGCGGTCGGAAAGGTTCATGACCTCCTCAAGTTCCAGCGATACTAAAAGCACCGCCTTGCCTTCGTCCCTCTGTTCCATGAGGCGGTTGTTTATGTATTCAATAGCGCCCACGTCCAGCCCGCGCGTGGGCTGCACAGCGATCAAAAGGTCGTGGGCGCGGTCGACTTCTCGCGCGATTATAACTTTTTGCTGGTTGCCGCCCGACATGCTCCGTGCGCGCGTGTTAGCGCCCTGGCCGCTCCTTATGTCAAACTTTTCTATCATCGCGTCTGTATATTCGTCTATGCTGTCAAACTTCAAGAAGCCGTGTTTGCTTGAGAATTGGGGCGTGAAGTAAGTTTGCAGCACCATATTTTCCGACATTGAGTAGTCGAGGACAAGGCCGTACTTCTGCCTGTCCTCAGGTATGTGGGAAAGCCCGCCCGAGTTGCGCTGCCGCACGGTTTCCCGCGTTATATCCCTGCCGTTAAGTATTATTTCCCCGCTGTCCGGAGGAATGAGCCCGGTCAGGGCGAACACTAGCTCCGACTGGCCGTTGCCGTCTATGCCCGCTATGCACACTATCTCGCCGTTGCATACGGAAAAATTCACGTGGTCGACGACATTTTTGCTGGAGCCCTGCCGCCTGGACTTTACCACAAGGTCTTTTACTTCGAGGACGGTAGCGCCAAGCTGGCAGGCGTCTTTTTCCAAAGTAAGGTTGACCTTCCTGCCAACCATCATCTCGCTCATGCCTTCCTTGCTTATCTCGCTGACGTTCACCACGCCCACAAGCTTTCCGCGCCTTAAAACGGTGCAGCGGTCGGCGACCGCCTTTATTTCGTTGAGCTTGTGCGTTATGAATATTATTGAATGGCCTTCGTTGGCGAGGTCCCTTAATATCTTCATGAGCTCGTCGATTTCCTGAGGGGTAAGGACTGCCGTGGGTTCGTCCAGTATGAGTATCTCATTCTCGCGGTAGAGCATTTTTAATATTTCCACGCGCTGCTGCATGCCCACGGTTATGTCGGATATCAGCGCGTCGGGATCGACTTTAAGGCCGTACTTGTCCGAAAGCTCAAGGACTCTTTTCCTGGCGTCGTCCAAATGCAGAAAGCCGCGCTTTATTGGTTCCACGCCTAGGACTATGTTTTGAAGCACGGTAAATTGTGCACGAGCATAAAGTGCTGGTGCACCATGCCGATGCCGAGGTTGTTGGCTTCGCGCGGGCTGTTTATCTTTATTTCCTTGCCTTTTAAGAATATGCTGCCAGCCTCGGGCTGGTACATACCGAAAAGCACGTTCATGAGGGTGGACTTGCCAGCGCCGTTTTCCCCCAAAAGGGCGTGTATCTCTCCTTTTTTGACCTGTAAGGTGACGTCGTCATTGGCGACGATACCGGGAAATTCCTTGCGTATGCCGCGCATCTCTATGATATAGTCCACACTGCACCTCCCCAAGTATGAAATTTTAAACATGAATAGAATATCAGAAAAGTATATAGTAATAAGCCCCGTAGGGCAAGAGGCGCTTTAAAGATTGTTAAAGCGCCTCTTTGGATTGACCGTTAAATTAGATAACTTCTACTTTCGCTATAGCCAGTGTGAGGCCGTCAGCCGCTTCGGCCGCGGTGTCGTCCTGGATGGAGGTACGGATGGCGTCTTCGTCGTCAACCATTTTCTGGTAGATGGCGTCATAGTCTTCCTGGGTGAATGTCTCGAACCTGGAGAAATCATCCGGCAGGCCGACGTCGCCTGTTTCAGCCGTCAGGAGCACGGACTGTCCGCCCGGGAAGCTGCCCGCGTAGTAGTTGGTTATGCCGTCGTAAACAGCTTTCTGGAGGTACTTCATCGCGGAAGTTATGACCGTTTCTGATTCGCCGGACTGGTCGACGTCCACGCCGATAACTTTAGTGCCCGCCGCTTCGGCAGCCGCCATAACGGAGTTGCCCACGCCGCCGCCGCAGCCAAAGATCACTTCGGTGCCGTCCTGGTACCAGGAAGCGGCCAGGGTCTGAGCTTCGGGGGAAGCGTCGAAGTTGCCCATGTAGTGGTAACGGATGCTTACTTCGTCAACGCCAAGTTCGTTCGCGGCGTAGTCCGCGCCCTGCGCGAAACCGTAGCCGTAGCGCACAACCGCGGGAACGGCCATGCCGCCCATGAAGCCTAATTTGGTGTTGCCGTCCATAACGGCCGCGTAACCCGCGAGGAAGCCGGGTTCCTGCTCCGCCCAGTGGACGGCGTAGGTGTTGTCGGCAACGGAGATTTCTTCGGTTTCGGGGTCAACGGGGTCGGCGTCGAGAAGGATGAAGCTAACGTCGGGATGCGCGTTCTGGGATACGAACACGGCCGTCTGGAAGAGGAAGCCGGGGCATACCACGACTTTCGCGCCGCCAGCTATGGCGAGCTCAATCGTCTCGATATAGGAGTCGTCCGTCTTTTCGGCGGGCTGGTAGTACTTATAGCTCACGCCGTTTTCGTCGCCGTACTGCTTAACGCCTTCCCAGGAACCCTGGTTGAAGGACTTGTCGTCGATAGTTCCTACGTCCGTTACCAGCGCAAGTTCGTATCCGCCGGAACCTTCGTCCGCAGCGGCAAAACCCACGAGAGAGAACAGACATGCCAATGAGAGAACGATACATAAGACTTTTTTCATCAAAAATTCCTCCTTTATTGTGAATAATATAGCAAGACCATTATTGTGATAGTGCTGCTGGCCTGAAACCCAATGGGATAAGCTCGCCCAGAGTGTAGGTCTTACACGCGTCCGGGCTTTCGTACAGTATTATTTCAAAATCGCCGCCGCAAAATTCCAGCATGACCTGGCGGCAGACGCCGCAGGGCGCGCAACCAGAAGCAGGGCCGCCGTCCTTTGGGCCTCCGGCTACCGCTATTTTCGAGAAAGATTTTTTTCCTTCCGATACCGCTTTAAAGAAGGCCGTACGTTCGGCGCAGTTAGTGGGCCCGAAAGCGGCGTTTTCAATATTGCAGCCGGTGTACACACAGCCGTCGGAGCAAAGCAACGCGGCTCCCACAGCAAAACCGGAGTAGGGAGAGTATGAGTTTTCACGCGCGGCCACAGCCATGTCCATTAATTTGCTTTCATCCATATTCTATCACCTTTTTACAAGACTTGCAAAGCTTTGCCCGTCCGTTTTACCCGTCAGGCCGAGAAACTCAAGTATGGTCGCCGCGATATCCGCGAAGCTGTTGCGTGTACCAAGATTTTGCCCGCGTTTTATATCCGGCCCGCAAATCAGCATGGGAACGTACTCCCGCGAATGGTCGGTGCTCGCCGTGGACGGGTCGCAGCCGTGATCCGCCGTTATAATAAGCGTGTCGCGCTCAAGGGTTAAACCGAGCAGGGATGTCAGTTTCTTATCGAATTCTGAAATGGCGCGGGCGTAGCCGCCGGTATCGTTGCGGTGGCCGTACACCATGTCGAAATCAACAAGGTTTACGAAGCACAGCCCGTTGAAATCGCGCTTGGCTATGTCTATGGTTACGTCCATTCCGTCGCTGTTACCCTTTGTGAAGATTTTCTCCGTTATGCCCTGGCCCGCGAAGATGTCGTATATTTTGCCGACGCCTATGGTATCGTAGCCCGCGCCGCTCATAATGTCAAGAAGGGTGGGGCGGTCGGGAGCCACGGAGAAATCGTGCCGGTTCGACGTCCGCTCGTAATTTGGATAGCTGCCCTTAAAAGGGCGTGCTATTACCCTTGCCACGCGCAGGCTGCCGGTGAGCATTTCGCGCGCTATGCGGCAGCAGCGGTAGAGTTCGTCCAGGCCGACTACATCCTCGTGCGCCGCAACCTGGAACACGCTGTCCGCGGAAGTGTACACTATAAGAGCGCCCTTATCAACGCTTTCCTTGCCGAAATCATTTATGACCTCAGTGCCGGAATAGGGCTTGTTGCACAGCGTTTTCCTGCCTGTGCGCGTCTCGTACTCCTTCATGAAACCGCTCGGGAAACCGCCGGGGAAGGTGGGGAAGGGTTCTTTGGATATAAGCCCGGCTATTTCAAAGTGGCCTATGGTAGTGTCCTTGCCCGCCGATTGCTCGGCCATCCGGGCAAAACTCGCGGCGGGAGAAGGGGAGGCGAGCTTCGAGAATTTGGGGTTTACGCCCTCTATGTTGAAGAGGCCCAACGCTCCCAGGGCGGGGGCGTAAAACTCACGCGAAGAGGCGACTGCGCCAAGCGTGTCGCTTCCCGCGTCGCCGTAGAGGTCTGCATCGGGCAATGCGCCCATGCCAAAGCTGTCTAGCACGATCAAAAATATACGCTTCATTCGTAAGAATACCTCAGTATATATTATAACCAAATAGATAGAAAGAAAACGGCCTTCAAACAATACTGCTTGAAGGCCTGTAACATTTTTTTCGATTATGCGCGGTGCTTGGCCAAAGCCATCTGCCTGGCCCTTTCCTTCTGAGCGGATTCACGCCGTTTGTTGTTTATGCTGTTTATGTACAGGCACATTACGGAGAAGGCGACCGCCACCGCGGCTATGACCGCGGATATGAAGGTGTAGCTGTCCATTAAGACCATAAGGTCGGCCATGTTCTGCGTGACAAGGAAGTATATAACTCCCGCCGCGCCCGCCGCTATGGCCGCGATCTTCAAGCCGATGCCGTTAGAGCGGCGTATTTTCTGTATGTAGGCCGCGCCTGACGTCTTGGGTTTGGCGGGGAAGACCAGTGTCGTAAGGAGAACCACTATGGCCAGCGTTGCCCCCGCGAGGGCGAGCACCATGTTTAAAAGGCCCCAAACGGCAGACTCGCCGTCGCCGCTTATCGGGATAAGCGTGCCTCCTATGTTAAGCATGGGCACTCCGTCCTTTTCCATCTGGTCAAGGGTCTGGGCCCTGTTCTGCTCGTCCGCCTGCTGGGCGGAGAAGCGGATTACGCCGTCAGAACCTGAGCCGCCGGACCCGCCGGTATTGCCGCCTGCGCCAGACCCGCCGTCACCGCCGGCCGGTCCGCCGCCATCGCCACTGATGCCGCCAAAACCTACTAGGTCGTTGGGGCCGGCAATGCTGGGCTCGGAGTCATCGGACTGCTTGGCTACGGAAGCGGAAGGGGGAGTGGCTTCGGTATTCGCTTCGGATATTCCCGCCGTGGGGATAACCGTCCCTTCCTGCGGCGCTGTCGCCGAAGGCGCTATGGTCGGTATGGGCGTCTTCGCCCCGCTGGCCGAAGGCGTCCCCGACGGCGTGGTAGACGCGCTGGGTGTTATAGTCGACGTCGTTGACGGCGTTGCGCTGCCCGCGCTTGTGGATGTTGCCAGGGCCGATGCCGCCGCGCCTGTCACGGGCTTGAAGGGCGGGGGATTGCGCCTGAACGGATGTGTGGTAGAGAGTGCCGTAGAGCCGGATTCCTCTTCCGATTTTACCGTGGGCGTAAGCGCCGAAGACGAAGTTGCCGTAGGCTTGCTTTTAGATCCGCCGCCTCCGCCGCTGCCGCCTCCACCGTTGCTGGTGGGACGGGGCGCGGGCTGGGGCTTCGCGGCCCACTGTGCGTAGAGCACAACGTCGTTGGCGGGCATCGCGTGGTTTGAAGTATCCCACGTTTCACCCGAGCCGTTGGCCGCGGTGTTCCATCCGGTGAAGTTGTAGCCGCTCCTGGTGGGAGACGCGACCGGTGCCACGGGGTCGCCCATGTGGAGCTGCTGCGTTGCGGGAGGAGTCCCGCTTCCGCCGTTGAGGTCAAAGGACAGGTTGTATGTAAGGGCGTTCCACTGGGCGTATACGACTATGCTCTCTGTGACGGGCGTTTCAGTGGTGAATACGTCGCCGGAGCCGTCCGCCGCGGTGTTCCAGTTTACAAATTCATTTCCCGGCCGCGCGGGGGGCGTGGGCAGGGAGGATACCGTGTAAGCAGGAGTCTTGACCGTCATGACCTCGGGGCTCGCGGGCTCGGTCGCGCCGTTGCCGTTAAAGCCTACCGTGTAGGTTTCATGGGGGTCTGCCCACTTGGCGTATAGGGTGGTGTCGGCGGTGACCCTGTCCGTATCGAAGTTCCAGGCCTGCCTGTACACCTTGTCTTTATACCAGCCGTCAAACTCGTAGCCGTACTTTACCGGATCGGAGGGCTGTAATATCCTGCTGTTTTCTTTTACTGTCTTGCTGGCTACCGAAGTGCCGCCCATGGAATCGAAGGTGACGGTGTAGGTCTCCTGCTTTTTGATATTCCATCCGGCGTAAAGCTGGAGGTCTTCATTAACAGTGTCTTTTGCGAAGTTCCAGACGGAACCCGAGGCAGAACCTTCGTGCCATCCGGTGAACTCAAAGTTCATCCTCTCGGGAGCGGCGGGGGCGTCTATCTTGCTGCCCTCTTCCACATCTTGCAGGTTCACGTACGCGCCGGCGGTTTCTTCGGAGTAGAAGGTTACGCTGTAAGTTTCTTTTTCCGCTTCGGGCTCTTCAACGGCCGCTTTATCCCATCCGGCGTAAAGGGTGAGATTGCCCGTAACGGTGTCGGCGTCGAAATCCCAGGCGCTTATGCACGCGGCTTCCTTGTACCAGCCTTCAAAATCGTAGCCTTCCTTTGAAGGGTCGCTGGGACGCGCGGCCTTTTCGCCCGAATTGACCAGCTCGGAGCTCACGGCCGTTCCGCCGTCGGAATCGTAGGTGACCAGGAAGGACTCGGACATGGCCATGACTTCGGGGGCCGCTTCGTTTTCACTGTCCATAGGTGCAGGCAGGTCGAGCGAAGTCCCGCCGCCGTCTTTAGCGTCTTCTTCAGGATCCGTGGGCTTGGCGATAACGTCAGGCTCGTCCACAGGTTTTTCCGCTGGCTTGCCGGTATCTTTATCTTCATCGGGCTCGCCGGCGGGCTGCTTATCATCGTCCGCATCCTTTTCGGGATCGGGCGTCACAGGCTCGGGTTTAGGCTCCGGATTTGGCTGGGGCTCGGGCTGAGGTTCCGGTTCGGGTTTTATTTCAGGCGCGGGCTCCGGATCAGGCGCGGGAGCCGCGTCATCCGTAATTTCGGATTCCACAGTCATGGAGCCGGCCACTGGTTCGTCCACAGGCGCGGGATCAGCTTCCTGCTCTATGACAGGTTCGGGATCGGCCTCCTGTTCGATTACAGGTTCGGCGTCGGGAACCACTACGGGTTCAGGCTCAGCTTCCTGCTCTATGACAGGTTCGGGCTCCGGTTCAGGCGCGGGAGCGGGTTCGGGAACCACAACCGGTTCGGGCGCGGCCTCGACAACGGGAACTTCAACAAGAGCTTCGTCGCCTTCCTCGGCATAACCGTTGACGACAAGGCCCGCCACTACTCCTATACATAATATTATAGAAATAATAGTGGCTATCCTGCGCCTTTTAAGGTATTTCCGCAGTTCTCTGTTCTTTATGGTCCTGTTCATTTCACACACTCCTTTGGCTAAGTCAGTTACATCAGGATGAAAGTGATATAATTCCGTTTGTAAAATTTACGAGATTGGCCGCGTAATCAACGCTGGCGGCCCATCTTCCATCTAAAAGCTCCACTGATGGAGCCGTGCTCCTAAGCTCGTCCATCCACCTTGGATCGACGGGCTTCGCGTTCTCAGGGTCGCTTGCGTCCCCTATGAACATCATCACGGGGTCGCTGGACGCGTAGCATTTCAGGTGTTGCACATGCCCCACGATGCCCATCAGTATGCCGTGCGCGTCGTTCCCATACGCTGTGGAGAAGTCGAATCCCGGTTCTCCCGGGCCGGTTGCTCCCAGCCCCGCGAAGTTGAACTGTTCCTTTGAGACAAGGTTGCCGTACTTTAAAAATCCTGTCTCAAGGCACATTTGCGCCCAGGCCACCTCCGCCCTTACTCCTTCCCGCTGGCAGCTCTCATAGTACAAGCGGGCGAAGTCCTCGAGCGTGGTGCTGCGGGGTTCCTCTTCATAGTAGGCGGGGTAGGCGCTTCCGCTGCTTTTGAAAAAGCTTACCATCTGTTCCACGGCAGCCTGGCTCTCGCCCATTATGGGCGTGTTCGAGGCGTTGCCGCTGACCGTGAAGCTTCTCGTGCCCATTATGTATGAGCCGCCCGCCTGGTCCACGCCGTAGACGCTCACTTTGAACGTTCCCGGCTTATTGTCAAAATCGGAGAGCTGAAACAGCGTCTTCCAATCGTTATCTCCTGTGCTCGCGCCGCTGTAGCTTTTCCTGCCTTCGTCCCCGGAGGCTATCCTCCATATCTCGAAGATTACGTCCGAGACGCCCTTCTCGTTTTGGACTCCGGTAGCGTATATCTCAAATTCGGCCGCTATGGTGGGCATCCGCGCCCCCAACCTGAGATTTTGCATCCCGGGGCGGTCCGCTTGAGCATCGATCACGCTTGATTTCAGGTGATCCTCCACATCCTGCGCCAGTACGCAGCCGTAAGGCATGAGCACCGTTAACGCAAGGGCCAGTATCACCAGCGAAGCGATCGTTATTCTTTTACATATAACCAATTTTTCTCGTCAATCCCAGATAAGAACAGCGGGTTTTTGCCCGTTTTCCAGCATTACCCGCCGTTATTTTATTCCTGCGGATTCCCGCCCTTACCCAAGAGGGCGCTTGGCGCAGATGAAGTTGCTCCGCCAATTCAGGGAAGTCCTCTCAACGACCATGCCCTTGCTGCTCGAAGCGTCCACTATGAGGTTGTTTCCAACGTATAGCGCGACGTGTCCGGGGAAGCACAGCACGTCTCCGGGCTGTATGGCGTCAAAGTCGTATATCGTAGTAAAGTCGGCTTTCGCCCACGCGCCGGATGTCATGTAGCCAATGTTGTTGCCGCTTTGGTTGAGCGCGTAGAATATGAGGCCCGAGCAGTCGAATACCGACGGCCCCTTTCCGCCGAGCACGTAGCGCTTGCCGAGCTGCGCGTATGCGGCGTCTATGAAGGCCTGGATGTTGTTGGGGTTCGCCGCGGCCACCGAAGCGACGTTGGAACCCGCGCCCCTGTAGGAACTCCTGTAGGGGACTACCTTGTAGTAGTAGGTCTGGCCTTTTGTAAGGCCGGTGTCTATGAATTCGGTCGCCTTGATTACGCTGCCCACGCTCTTGAACGCGCCGTCCGCGGAATCCGAGCGGTAGATGAGGAATTTTGTCGCGCCGTCGAGAGCGCTCCAGCTTATTTTTATCGTCTCAAAGTTGAGGCTCTCCGCCGTAACGGATTCGAACTTGGGGAAGGTAGCCCTTGCGCTGATAGCGCCGGCCATATCTCCCCTGAATGAATCGCAGTAGGGTGCTATTTTGTAGTAGTAGGTCGTGCCGGCTTCAACTGTGGTATCCGAGTGCGCTACGGCCGATGCTCCCACCAGCTTGAGCGCCTTGAAGCCTTCGTCCGGTTTTGTAGAACGGTATATGACGTATTTGTTCGCGCCTTCAACCGTCTCCCAGTTGAGCCGCACCCTGTTGCAGGTGTAGCTTTCCACTTTAAAGTCCGTTATGGGGTTCAAAGTGGTTTTGGCTGAAACAGGCCCAGCGATGGCGCCGGCTTTAGCCGAATTGGCAGGTTCTACTTTATAGTAGTATGTCACTCCGGTTTTGAGGCCGGTATCGGTGTAGGCGGTAACGCTGCCCTGGTTTTTTATAAGGGCGTACTCGCCGTCTTCCGTTTCAGATCTGTAAATATTGTACTGTTCCGCGCCGGGGATGATGTTCCAGGACAGCCTTATTGAATCGTGGCTGAGCCTTGTGGCGTTTAGTCCCGCGAGCCCGTCAAGTTCGGCGTCTTCCGCTTTTGCCTGCGCTTCAACGACGGGTTCCATTTCATCCGTGTCTACTATTTCAAGCGTCTGGCCTTCGCCGCCGCCAGGTTGTTCTTCGGGTGCTGGAGTTGATGGTTCCGCCTGACCGCTGTCCTCAGGCTGTTCGGGTTCTTCCTGTTCGGGTTCTTCCTGTTCGGGTTCTGTTTGCTCGGGCTCAGTCTGCTCAGGGCTTGTTTGTTCCGACTCTGCCTGAACAGGCTCCTCTGTTTGCGTATCCGGCTGCTCACCGGCAGGCTCGCTTTGCGCCTTGCCGCTCACGGCCTGGCTGTCCGCGACCGCGCCGTCCGGAGCAAACGCCACGGAGAACATCGACAGCAGGAGCACTATTGCCAGCAGTGCGGATATTGTTTTTAATCGCATTCTTTTCCCTCTCATTTTTAGGAGGCCGGACGCATGAATGCCCCTTGCGCGTTCCCGCGCGCGGGGCGGAGTGCAGACGTCCGCCCGGCTTTTCCCGGTTTTTTCCGGCTGATGGGGATAGCCGGAGTTTCGTACGCAACCCATTTATTAATTTTTGGTTACATTTCTATGACATTATATACCCGGATAGATTAAAAGTCAAGGCAAGTGACGGTAATATTATAATTTTTGTTCCGCATTTTTTTCGACCGCACGCTACCGTCTACAGCATTATATGTTATAATGAAGAAAATATCAATTACCGGAGACGAGAAATGAGTGATTTCACGCATTTGCATGTGCACACCGAGTACAGCCTCCTGGACGGCGCCTGCCGCGTAGGCAAGCTTGTGGAGCGCGCCGCCGCCCTCGGGATGAGCAGTGTCGCCATAACAGACCACGGCAATATGTACGGTGTGATAGATTTTTACAAAGCGGCGAAGAAAGCGGGCGTAAAGCCCATAATAGGCTGCGAGGTTTACGTGGCCCAGGGCAGCAGGCTGAATAAGAGCGCGGTGTTGCGCGAGTACGCTCACCTCGTACTGCTGGCCAAGAATAACGCGGGCTACAAGAACCTCTTAAAACTGGTTTCGGAAGGCTTTTTGACAGGCTACTACTACAAGCCGAGGATAGACTACAAACTGCTCTCGGAGCACAGCGAGGGGCTTATCTGCCTTTCCGCCTGCCTCAAGGGGGACGTGCAGAACCTGCTTATGCAAAACGATTACGAAGGGGCGAAAAAGCAGGCGGAGCAGCTAAAGTGGATATTCGACGACGACTTTTACCTTGAGATACAGGATCATGGAATAGAAGAACAGCGCAGGATAAACCCGCTCCTCATGAAGCTTTCGGAAGAGACGGGCATAAGGCTGGTGGCGACAAACGACGTCCACTACGTAAATAAAGAAGACGCTTCCGCCCAAGACGCGCTCCTCTGCAT
>JAVBSU010000177.1:0-13716 GCA_031556555.1 Christensenellaceae bacterium | reverse complement strand
GCAAAAAGGAACTCTTCGAAAAATTCGGCGGCCATTCGGGAGCGGCCGGCCTGACTATAAGCGGGGACAAGCTGGAGGGATTAAGGGAAGACATAGACGCCTTCCTAAGCGAGTCTTACGGCGGCGAAGCGTTCATGCCGGTGAAGTATTACGATATCGCCCTGTCCGTGCGCGACATAACGCCCGCGCTCATAAGCGGATTGGAAATGCTCGCACCCTTCGGTTACCGGAACGAGCAGGTTGAAATACTTATTGAAAACGCCGTTATCACCGGCGTGCGGCCGATCGGCGACGGGCGGCACTCAAAGTTTACGATAGAGAAGGACAAGGCGCGTATAAACGCCGTGTGCTTTGGCGTTATGGCGGACGAAGTGCCGGATTGTGCAGACGTGTCCGGCCATGCGGAAATAAACTCATATGACGGGCTGCCGCAGTTCATAGTGCGTACGTTATCATTTTCGCCGCCCGGTGAAGCCGGCTACACGAAGGCGCGCGACGCGCTCAAGGGAGATGGCGGCGGGTACGGCTCGGAGGATTTGTTTTTAAACAGGGAAAAACTTCTCACGGTGTACATGCTACTCAAAAAGGCGGAAGGCGAAAGCGTGCTGCCCGCGGGCACGGATTCGCTCATAGGATTCATGGCGGAACGCATAAGCTGGCTCAGCCCGGAAAAGCTGGCGTTCGCCCTTGCCGTGCTGGAGGAAATAAATTTGATAGAAATAAAAAATGATGGTAGAATACACTTGAAAGCGCAGGGTGGGAAGAAGGACCTAAACGACAGCAGCGTATACAGAAAATATTTTATGGAGGAACTCTAAGATGGACCTTAAGGCTAAGATCAGAAACATACCGGATTTCCCGGAAAAGGGAGTGATGTTCAGGGATATAACCACGCTGATAGGAGACGGGGAAGCCTACGCCCACATCATAGACTGCTTTGTGGATAAAATACGCCCCCTGGGCGTTGATAAGATAGTAGTATTGGACGCGCGCGGCTTCCTCATCGGGCCGCCCGTGGCATACGCCTTGAAAAAGGGCCTCGTGCCGGTTAGGAAGGCGGGCAAGCTGCCGTACAAGACCTATAAAGTGCATTATGAACTCGAATACGGGAGCGACATGTTCGAGCTGCATGTGGATGCGGTCGAAAAGGGCACGAAGGTCGCGGTTCTGGACGACCTCCTCGCGACGGGCGGAACCGCCAAGGCGGCCTGCGACCTTATCGAGATGGCGGGCGGGGAAGTTGCGTATCTTGGCTTTGTAATAGAGCTGTCGGAATTTAATGGAAAGGAAAAGCTTAAAGGTTACAACGTGGAATCTTTGGCCGTGTACTGATTGACCTCATACTATAAAGCCTTTTTGAAAAGGCATAAACTTGAATACGACGAAGATGTGGACAAGGCGTTCGAAATAGCGGAGCTGGCCCACGAGGGGCAGCAGCGCAAGTCGGGAGAGTCGTATTTCGTGCACCCTCTCGCGGTGACGGACATACTTGCGGAACTCGGGCTGGACAACGCCACGCTGATAGCAGGCATCCTCCACGACGTAGTGGAGGACACCAGCATAACCCTTGAGGAGATAAGGAAACAGTTCACTCCGGAGATTGCCAAGCTGGTGGACGGCGTGACCAAGCTCAAAAACTACGAATTTGAGTTTGAGTCGAGGGAAGAGCAGCAATCGGAATCCCTGCGGCATATGTTCCTGGCCATGGCCAACGACATACGCGTGGTTATAATAAAGCTGGCCGACCGCCTGCACAATATGCGGACATTAAAATACCAGTCGGAAAACAAGCAGATAGAAAAGGCGAAGGAAACGCTGGAGATATACGCGCCGCTGGCGCACCGGCTGGGCATAAGCGCAATAAAGTGGGAACTTGAGGACTTGTCGCTGAAATTCCTGCACCCGGACGAGTACTACGAGATAGCGAACCAGATAGCGGCTACGCGGGACGAGAGGGAGAGCCAGCTCGCAACCGCAATAGCAAAACTTTACGACAAGCTCAGTGAAATGAAAATAACCGCGGAGATCGCGGGCCGCCCCAAGCACATCTACAGCATTTACAAAAAAATGCGGAACCAGAACAAGACTTTCAGTGAAATATACGACCTCATCGCAATAAGGGTAATAGTTTCTTCGATAAAAGACTGCTATGGCGCGCTCGGCCTGGTGCACACGCTGTGGCGGCCCCTTCCCAACCGCTTTAAAGACTACGTTGCCGTTCCCAAGCAAAACATGTACCAGTCGCTGCACACGACGCTTTTAGGCGACGACGGCAAGCCCTTCGAAGTGCAGATACGCACGGTTGAGATGCACAAAACGGCCGAATACGGCATTGCCGCGCACTGGAAGTATAAGGAAGGCGTTTTAGGAAGCGAGGAGATGAACTCCAAGCTGGCCTGGCTCCGTGAACTGATGGAGTGGCAGAACGACCTTAAAGACTCGCGGGAATTCATGGATTCCCTCAAGATAGACGTATTCTCCGACCACGTCCTCGTATTCACGCCCAATGGCGACGTGAAGGATTTCGTTACCGGCGCGACGCCTCTGGATTTCGCTTACAGCATACACAGCGACATTGGCAACCAGTGCATGGGCGCGCGCATAAACGGCAAGATAGTGCCGCTTAATTACGAACTCAAAACGGGCGATATTGTTGAGATCATGACTTCCAAAAGCTCTCCCGGCCCGGGCGGCGACTGGCTCAACATAGCCAAGACGGCGCAGGCCAGGAGCAAGATCAACCAATGGTTCAAGCGGGAGAGGAAGGAAGAGAACATAGCGAAGGGCAAGGAGCTCTTCGACAGGGAGGCCAGGCGGCGCGGAGTAAGGGCGCACGACCTTTTGGAGCCCGAATGGCTAAGTATGCTCTACAAACGCTTTTCACTCAAATCGCTGGACGACATGTACGCCGCTGCGGGCCTCGGCATGCCCAGGGTGGGACTTATTGTGTCCAAGCTTTTGGAACAGTATAAAATAGCGAACGACATAAGCGAAGAAGAAATAAAGCTTGCCCCAAAACACCCGAAGCGGCTGGAGACCGAGGCCTCGGTGAACAACATAAGCGTCAAGGGCTGCGAAGGGCTTGCGGTGGACTTTGCCAAGTGCTGCAACCCGGTGCCCGGCGACGACATAATAGGTTACGTGACGCGGGGCAGGGGAGTGCGCGTGCATTTAAAATCGTGCAGGAACGTGAAGGACATAGAAGATCCCGAGCGGCTGACGGAAGTTGAGTGGATAGACGGCCACGAATTTTCGTACAACGTTGAATTCAGGATAACCGCGGACGACAGGAAAGGCCTTTTTATGGATATATCGCAGGCGGTCTGCGACTGCGGCAAGAACATAAGCACAGTGAGCGCTAACACCGCGAAAAACGGTGTGGCGACGATTTACCTCGGGGCGGACATAAGCTCTGTGGACGACATGACCAACCTTATGCGGAAGCTTAAAAACGTGAAGGGCGTCATTGACGTGACGAGGGTGAATTACTGAGTGCGGGCTGTGGTGCAAAGGGTAAGGCGGGCGGCCGTCGCTATCGGCGGCGCCTTGGCCGCGGAAATAGGAACGGGGCTGCTCGTGCTTATAGGGCTGGCGCGGGACGATACGCGCGGTGATATGGAATACATTGCCGAAAAATGCCTTAACCTCAGGGTGTTCGACGACGAAGACGGCGTAATGAACCTTTCAGCCGTGGACGTTAACGCCGGGCTGCTGCTAGTGTCGCAGTTCACGCTGTACGGGGACGCGCGCAAGGGCAGGCGCCCGAGCTATATCAAGGCCGCGCCGCCGGATGAGGCGCGCGGTATGTTCGATAACTGCGTCGATATATTCAAAGAAAAGTACGATAAAATAGAACCGGGCGTCTTCCAGGCGATGATGGATGTTTCGCTGGTGAACGACGGCCCGGTAACCATACTTTTGGACAGCAAAAAGGAGTTTTGACTATGCGCGTAATGCGGTACGTGACGGGCTAGACGGATGAGAACGCATACATTGTGAGCGCCGGTGGCTCAAGCGAAGCGCTGATAATAGACCCGGGCGGCGACGCCGTGGGGATAATAAAAGCCCTCGAGGGCGAGGGGCTCAAATTGACGCACGTGCTGCTGACGCACGGGCACTACGACCATACGGGCGCCGCGGCTGAGCTTATGGAAAAGTACGGCGCGCCGCTGGCTGTGCAGCGCGATGACGCCGCCATGCTCAACGACCCCAAAGTGAGCGTGCGCCCGCCCATGGACTGGCGCGAAATACCCGAAGCCGAAATATATCCCGAAGACGGCGATACGCTGTACGCCGCCGGGCTGGAAATCTCAGTATTGCGCACGCCCGGCCACACGCGGGGCGGACTCTGCTACATCATAGGGGATTACCTTTTTTCGGGAGACACGCTGTTTGCGGGCAGCATAGGGAGGACAGACCTTCCCACGGGCGGCTGGGACGAAATGCAGGGCTCGTTAAAAAAGCTCGCGAAGCTTAGAAAAAACTATATAGTTTGCCCCGGACACGGCCCGGCCTCCACGCTGGAAGACGAGCTTAGAACAAACCCGTACCTGAACCATTAAACTATGGCAGTATTTTCCCTGTACACTGAAACACCGGAATTCTATAATGATATCTGTGATGAAATACGGCTGTTTTACGACGTCCGCCGTATAGAGCAGGCGGATGGCGGCTGCCCGGAAGGCGTCGCGCTCCGCCACACTTTTTCAAGTTCGGGCGGGACAATGCGTTCGCGCGCGGAGCTTTTCGTGGACTCGCGGCGCGTGGCAGCGGAGGAACTTGAAGCCGCTGCTCCGGAGGGCGGCGCGCTTGAACTGAAAAAACACACTAAGCGCATCGTTAAGCTGAGCGCCTACCGCGCTCTGGCCGCGCATACGGGCAAACGGCCCCCCTGGGGAGCGCTAACGGGCATACGCCCGTCCAAACTCGCCCGGGAGAGCATTGAAGAACTGGGGGAAGCGCGCGCGAGGGCGCTGTTTGAAAATGAATTTCTGGTGAGGAAAGACAAGGCGGACCTCGCCTTCGGCATAGCGGCCAACCAGCGGCCGTACCTTGACACCGGCGGAAACGCTAACATAGACATTTACGTGGGCATACCGTTCTGCCCGTCGAGGTGCGCGTATTGTTCCTTCGTATCGAGGGACATAGCGCGCGCCGCGTCGCTGAAGGGCGAGTATCTTGCCTCCCTAATCGAAGAGATACGCGCCGCCGGCGGCCTGAGGGAAAAGTATAGTGTGAGGTCCATTTACGTGGGCGGAGGCACTCCTACTTCCCTGAACGAAGGCGAGCTAGACGCGCTGCTGGAGGAAATCGGCAAGGCGTTTGGCCCTTCTTCGGAGTATACCGTGGAAGCGGGGCGGCCGGACAGCATAACAGAAGCCAAGCTCATTGTGTTAAAGTCGCACGGCGCAACAAGGGTGAGCGTGAATACACAGACAACAAAGCGGCGTACGCTGGAATTAATAGGCAGGGAACACGGCGTGGAAAGCTTTTACAAAGCGTTCGGGATGGTGCGGAAGGTGGGTTTTAAGAGCGTCAACACGGACGTTATACTCGGCCTGCCCGGCGAGGACGCGGCTGACGTGGAAAAAACGATCGAGGACGTAATGGCCCTCGGCGCCGAGAACATAACCGCGCACACGCTGGCCATAAAGCGGGCGTCCAGGTTCGCGGAAGAGAACAGCGGCGCTTTCTGCGGAGCGGAAGAGATATCGGCGATGTCCGGCGGCGCGCACAGGCTTCTTTCCGGTAGAGGCTACCTGCCATACTACCTCTACCGCCAAAAGTACATGAACGGCAACCTGGAGAACACGGGTTACGCGAAAGAAGGGCATGTATGCCTTTACAACATAGATAACATGGAAGAGACGACGAGCATAGCAGCGTTCGGCGCGGGCGGGATATCCAAACGGATTTTTACGGCTGAGCGGCGCATAGAGCGCTCGGCGAACGTCAAAGATGTGGTGCACTACGTTCACAGGGTGGGCGAAATGATAAAAAGAAAGAGAGATTTGTTCTATGAGTGAGAAAATGACTTCACGCGAGCGCTTTCTGCGCATGTTCGACCATGTGGAGGCGGACAGGGTGGCGATGTGGGACTTCCCGTGGCCGGGCACTATCAGGCGGTGGCACGAGGAAGGAATGCCGGAGGGCGTTAGCTACGAGGATTACTTCGGCGTCGACAAAGTGGAGCGGATTTTAGTGGATAACTCGCCGCGTTTCCCAGTGAACGTGGTGGAGGAGACGGACGAATTCATAACAGTTACTACGGCCTGGGGCGGCACGCAGAGGGATTTTAAGGCCCAGGATTCTACGCCCGACTTTATTGATTTTACAGTTAAGAGCCCGGACGACTGGGTTAAAGTAAAGGAGCGCATAAGCCCCACGAACGACCGTGTGCCGTGGGATCAGCTTAAGAAGGATTACAAGCGGTGGAAGGAAGAAGGGTCGCTCATACTCGCCGACATGTGGTTCAGCTTCGACCACACGCATTCATTAGTTGTGGGCACGGAGCGCCTGCTGATGGCTCTCGTCGAGAACCCGGAGTGGTGCATGGATATGTTCACTCACTTCCTGGACGTTAACCTCGCCCTTCTTGACATGACATGGGACGCGGGCTACACTTTCGACGTGATTAGCATACGCGACGACATGGGCTACAAGCAGCACCAGTTCTTCTCGCCAAACACGTACAGGGAGATGATAAAGCCGCTGCATAAAAGGGTGGCGGACTGGGCGCACAGCCGCGGCATAAAAGCGCGGCTGCACTCCTGTGGGTACATCATGCCCTTTATACCCGATATAATCGACGCGGGCATAGACGTACTCCACCCCATGGAAGTTAAAGCCGGCATGGATCCTGTGGAGATGAAAAAACTCTACGGAGATGACCTCACTCTGCACGGCGGGTTCAACGCCATGCTGTGGAGCGACAAGGATGCCATACTGGCGGAGATAGAGCGGTTGATGCCCATCATGAAAGAGAACGGAGGCTACATCTTCGCTTCCGACCACTCAATACCCAGCGAAGTCAGCTTTGAGAACGCGAAAGCCGCAATAGGCTTGGCAAAAGAACTGGGAAGGTATTAAACGGAGGATAACAATATGACTTCAAGAGAACGGATAGAGTGCGCACTAAACCATGAACAGGCGGACAGGGTGGCGGTAGACCTTGGCGCAACGAACGCGACAGGCATAAGCGCGGTGGTGTACAACAAACTGAAAAAGCTGCTCGGAATAGAGGGCGGCGGGATAAGGGTAGTGGATATAATCCAGCAGCTCGCGGAAGTTGAAGTCCCGGTGCTGGACGCGCTGGGCGGCGATGTGGTGATGGTGCGCAGGCTGGCGATGTCGCTGGGGATTCCATTCCATAACTACAAGCCGGGAGTGCTGTCGGACGGAACAAAATGCATGCAGGTGGAGAACTATAATCCCGAGGTTAACGAAAAGGGCGAGCCCGTGATCTATAAGCTGGCCGACGGTAACGACAGGCTGCATCCCCATCCTAAGGGTGAACCCGGCTTTGACGCGGGTAAAGTTATTGCCAAGATGCCGCAGGGTATGCACGCCTACACGCGCGTCTACCATCCAATGCCGGAGGTAGGCAGCATAGAGGAGATCGATAACTACGTATATCCCGGCGTGGAAGACGACGAGGTGGATTTTTTAAAGCGGGAGGCGGAGCGCCTTTACAAAACAACGGACAAGGCTCTGTGCGGCATTTTCTTTGGAAATGTTCTGGAGATGGGGCAGATATACTGGGGCTACCAGAAGTTCTTTGAGAACATGGCGCTGGAGAAGGACATGATGCATCACTTCTTTGAAGTGCGGACGGATGCGTTCGTACGCGACCTTGAGCGCTACCTCGGAGCGGTTGGGGACTACATACAGATCATAGACTTCTGCGACGACCTCGGTTCCCAGTCCAACCTTCTGATGTCGCCCGAAATGTACCGGGAGATGGTAAAGCCGTACCACGCGCGCATGTTCCAGTACGTTAAAAACAACTATCCCAATGTAAAGGTATTCTTCCATTCATGCGGCGCGGTTTACGATATAATCCCCGATTTCATAGAGATAGGCGTGGACATCCTAAACCCCATCCAGATAACCGCGAAGGGCATGGATCCCATGCGCTTAAAGCGGGAGTTCGGCAAAAACCTTGTGCTGTGGGGCGGCGGAGTGGACACGCAGACAACCCTCAACAGCGGCAGCGTGGACGACGTGCGCGCGCAAGCCAGGGAAATGCTGGACATATTCGCTGGCGGCGGAGGCTACGTATTCAGCCAGGTGCACAACATAGAAGCCAATGTACCAGCTGAAAACGTCGTAGCGGCGTTTGAGACGGCCAAGAACTATGTTATTAAGTGAATTACTAAAAGGAGCGGATTGTTATGACAAGCAAGGAAAACGTTAAGAGGGCGATACACTTCGGCACGCCGGAGTACACGCCGGTACTAATATACGGGCAGTCCATGATCGATAAGTCGGACATAGTCTACCTGCCGGTGGAGACGATGTTCGGCGGGGACAACGGCTACACCGCGGAATGGGGCTTTGAATGGTTCGAGAATGACACGGACTTCCAGCTCGGGCAGATAAAGAGGCCAGCGATAGAGAGCTATGACGAGCTCGGTTGCTACAAGGCTTTTGAAGTTGACAGGCCGGGGCGCTTTGACGAGATGCGCAGGCTCAAAGCGGAGTATCCGGATAAATACTTCATGGCGGATTTCGTGTTGTCCGGCTTTACGATAATGCTATTTGTGCGCGGCTTCGACAAGTTAATGATGGACTTTTACCTTGAGCCTGAAAACGTTGACCGTCTGGCCGACGTTATTTTCTCCAAGGAAGAGGAGCTCATACGCGCCTGCGCCAAAGAAGGCTTCGACGCTATCAGCCTCGCGGACGACTGGGGAACGCAGCGCGCGCTTCTGGCCTCCCCGGAAATTTTCAAAAGCGTATTCAAGCCACGGATGAAATCGCAGATAGACCTGGCGCACTCACTCGGCATGGACGTGTTTATGCACAGCTGCGGCTACATAATAGATATCATTCCCGACCTCATCGAGATCGGCCTGGATGTCCTTAATCCCGGCCAGCCCTCTTTAAACGGTATAGAGGAGATGGGCAGGCGCTTTAAGGGGCAGATCTGTTTTGCCTGCCCGGTGGGCTACCAAACTACCGCCATAAGCGAAGACCCGGTGGCGATCGAGAAAGAAATCCAGGCTTACCTGGACTGCTTTGGGAGCAAAGAGGGCGGCTTTTACGGGCTCGCAGCGCAACGCCTTATGGAGTTGGGGGTATCCGAGGAGACGCAGAAGCTGGTCACTAAATTGTGGCTTAAGTACTGCGGCAGAAAAAGCTAGAGCAAATTGACTTTCCGCAGACTGTAGTTCAGCGGCTAAAATTCCGCTATGCCGCGTTAGCGCTGCTAGTCCTGCGCTCCGCTGCCTTGCATATCAAAATTTTGGCTCGCCTCCTTTACAGCCGCTCAAAGTAAATTTGCTCTAAAAGCAGCTGCTTTCGGGCGCGGACGCAGGCTTGCCGCCTGTCAGGCCGCGCAGGTGCTCCACTGTGCCGGACAGGCATTTTGCAAGGCTGTAGAACTGCTTTTGCGTAAGGCCGCCATCCTGAGTCAGGGCGTTTAGCCGGCTGCTTAGATCGAACAGCCGCTTTAGCGACAGGTTGCCCGCCGAGCCTTTTATCCGGTGCAGCAGCATGGCGGTCTTTTCGCTGTCATTGTCAGCCCAGGCGCTGGTAAGCTCGGCCTCAAGCCCGCTGTCCATAAAGCTTTTGAGCAGTTTTTCGTAAAGCTCAAGGTTGCCCTCAAGGGTTTTGAGGCCGCCTTCAAAGTCTATGTAGGGCAGGCTTTCTTCACGGGGCTCCGCCGTGGCCGGCGCCTCGTGAAGCGTTGCGTTGCCTTTTTCCGCCGAAACGCCCGGGTAATGGATCCATCCGGCTATTTTATTTACCGCAAGCTTCGGGTCTACCGGTTTCGGCAGGTAGTCGTTCATCCCGCAGGCGTAAAATTCGTCCACGTTGTGCTGGAAAATGCCTGCCGTAAGCGCGATTATTGGAACGGGGCCGAACCGGCCTTCCGATTTGCGTATCAGCTTTGTCGCGTCTATGCCGTTCATGACAGGCATCTGTACGTCCATAAGCACAAGATCGTATTTGCCGTTTCCTGAAATGTATTTTTCCAGAGCCTCCAAACCGTTCTGCGCCCAGTCTATGCTCACGTTTGTCTTCTGCAAAAAGGAGCAAATTATTTCTTTGTTCAAAGATACGTCTTCGACGAGCAGTATCCACTTGCCCGACAAGTTTGAGGTATCCATTAAAGGCGCTTTGCCAATGTGCGGCAATTCCGCGATGACCCTAACTATGGCGTATGGCAAAAAAGGCTTTGACAGGATCTTTTTAAACGGTATCAGGGCTTTTACACGCTCTATTTCATTTATGCTTCCCACAGGAAGGAGTAACACGGTATTGTTCTTCCCGAAGACCCTTTTAACGCAGGCCGGGTCTATTGACGCGGCGCTGCCCGCCTCCCTGAGCTTGGCGTCCACGAATACGGCGTCGAACCTGATCTCCTCGAGCTTGCCGCGCTCAAGTATGTTCACTGCCTGGACTATACTGTAAGCCTTGGTGATCTCCACGTCCTGGTTTGACAGCGCCTTGCAGAATTCGTCTATATCTTCCTCATACGCATCCGCTATCAAAATACGCGGCCTGCCCCGGCCGCCCGTTGTTAGGCGCAGGCGTTCATCGTTTTGCGAGTGCTGGAGCTTGACTTTCAGAACGAAGCGCGTGCCTGTATCAAGCTCGCTCTCCACCTCTATGCTCCCGTGCATCTTGTCCATTATCCTTTTTACTATGGGCAAGCCAAGGCCGGTTCCGCCAAAGCGTTTTGTTATGCCGGCGTTCTCCTGAGCAAAAGGCACGAACATGTTTTCTATCATATCGCCGGACATTCCTATACCGGTGTCGGCAACTATTATTTGCAGCAGTGTTGCGTCGCCGTCTTTCGCGGCCGCGCGGATGTCCAGCGATACCGTTCCGTTATCGGGAGTGAATTTCACGGCATTAGTGAGTAAGTTTGTAAAAACCTGCCGCAGCCGGACCTCATCGCCCAAAAAATTGCTGGGTATATCGGGCGATATGCTCACCCTAATGCCGATATTCTTTTCGTTTGCGCGCGCCGTTACAATGCCAAGAACATTTTCCAGCAGCCTCTCAAGGTTAAAGTCTTCACGCGCGAGCTCCAGCTTATCCGCCTCGATTTTGGAAAAATCCAGCACATTGTTCATGCCGGACAGCAGGCTATTGCACGAATATTCAATGTTTTCAAGGCAATACATGATTTTTTGCAGGTCGCTGGATTCCTTCGCGATGTGCGTCATGCCGAGGATGGCGTTTAAGGGCGTCCGCATTTCATGGCTCATGTGCGAGAGAAACTCGCTCTTCGCCCTGTTGGCCTTTTGCTCGGCCCTCATTGCGCGCTCCAGTTGCTCGTCGCGCCGCTGAAGCTGCGCGTGCGCTTCGCGCTCCTTTGTTATGTCGTCCATTACGCCCAGGACCAGGTCTGTTTCGTTAAATTCATTCTTTATGGGAAGTTTGGTAAGGCGTATCCACCGCTCCTGTCCGTTGGCGACGCGCAGCTTGTATATTGAGGGCGGCTGGGTCTTTTTCTGGTGGAGCAGCTTTTGATCTATTTTCTCCGATTTTCTCGCTATTTCCAGAGGAAATATGTCAAATTCGGTTTTGCCGACTATTCTTTTTGACGGGAGGTTAAAGAAGGAGCGGAAAGACGCGTTGCACCCTTTGTAGGTAAGGTTGCGGTCTTTCCAGTAGATGCCGGACGGAACATTGTTCAATACTATTCGCAGCGTCTCCTGCGTTTGGTACAGCGCGTCCCTCATGCTTGCCCGCTTGATGCCCGCGGAGAATATATTCGCGGTTGAGTTGACGGTGCTTATGTCGTCTACCGACCATTCCAGCCGGTTGGCGTCGATCTCAAGGAAGCCCCACAGTTTCGAGCCGGTCAATATGGGCGAACATATAAAGCATTCGGCGCTGAGCGCCGCGGCGAGCGTCCGTTGTTCGGCGTTCCCCGGGTTTAGCGACTCCAGCACCGAGCATTCGTTGTTGCACAGCGTATAGTAGACGTCGGAATTGATGATGACGCGGCTGACTTTTTTGCCGCCCGAAGGGTCTTTAAGCCATTCAAGTGTGCAATCGAAGTTGTTGTTTTCGTCGACATGGCGGAAGAGGCGCGCGCCGTCCGCGTTAAGGTACTGCCCTAGCATTTCCAGCGCATTGCATATTGACGGGTCAATATCTTCGCGCGCAAGGAACATTACGGCCATGGTGTAAAGAATGTACGCACGGTTAGTCATTTCCATTTTCAACTTTTCGTGCTTTGTGACGTCGGCGGAATAGTGGGCGTGCAGCGACCTGCCTTCCGCATTGAGCATGATTGCGTCCGTTGTCTGTAATATGCTGCTGCCGTGGTCAAAATCGCTCGTAAAAACTATGGTGTCTTTATAGTGGCTGTGCAACCTCTCGGACGGGCAGTACGGGCAGGGCGCGTCAAGCTTGCAGAGGGCTTCCCAGCACTTCTTGCCCTGGTAATTGCCGAGGCCCAGCGAATCCCGCATGGCTTTATTGCATACGATCAGCTCACCGGTTTCCTGGTCGCTGATATATATATAGGGGCCGGGCAAGCTTGTTTTATCGGCCAGGAGTTTGGGTATGGGGCATGTTGCTTCCTTTACGTACGCGTTGCTCATTTAGAATATACCTCCGTTAAAATAGCTGTCTTCTCCATCAACGCAATGATTGATGGAGGTAGAAAAACAACACAAATATTGTTACATAAGTATTACATAAATGTTAAAAATGCCTATGTAAATTTAATTTAACCGTAATAATAATGGTTAAACAGGTTTGCGGCGCCATTGTTGTGACGAAGAATCACTTCTTCACACATATAGTGAGCTATTTTAACGGAAGCGGTTTATAATCAATCTTTGTAGCGCATTTCTATATCTTCGAAGCGCTTGCTGGCGCGCGCCGCCGACACGACTATGAGCGGGTCGAAGTGGGTGCCGCTGTGGCTGATAATAATGCTCATCGCTTCTTTGTGTGTGGAGGCGTTTTTATACTCACGTCGGTTTACGAGAGCGTCATACACGTCCACAACTGCCATGATCCTGGCGGAGAGGGGGATCGCGCCGCCTTTGAGGCCTTCCGGGTAGCCGCTGCCGTCGTACTTCTCGTGGTGTGAATATACGATATCTATGCAGTGCTGCATGTATTCGGGCTCTTCCTCCATATCCGACATCATGGACTCAATGATTTTCCTGCCGATCGTCGTGTGCGTCTTCATGATATCAAATTCCTCAACAGTCAGCCGGCCCGGCTTCATAAGTATGCTGTCAGGTATGCCTATTTTGCCGATGTCATGTAAAGACACCATTTTGATGAACGATTCCGTGCCAAGCGCCGCCAGTTCGTCCGCGTATAATGAGCCATCGAGAAGTTCGGCTACGAGCGCGCTGTAGAGTTCCACAGTGCGCTTCACGTGTTTTCCGGATTCAAGGTTTCTGTATTCAATGATGTTGGCCATTGTGTTAAACACCTTATCCCACACCATTGCAATTTTATCTACCTGGTGACACACTTGTTCCTCCAGCGAATCCGTATACTCACGCAGCA
>JAVBSU010000009.1:0-11953 GCA_031556555.1 Christensenellaceae bacterium | reverse complement strand
GCTTCCTCGAAAATCACGGGAGAGAACCCCCGCGCTTTAAGCACCAGCGCCGCTTCTATACCGGCCGGCCCGCCGCCTATTACCGCGACTGTCCCGCCTCCGCCGTCTTTGCTGGGCAAGGCGTATTCGCGTTCGCGGCCTGTGACAGGGTTTACCGCGCATTTTATCCGGCGCGTCTTGCATATTTCGCTAAAACAGGCCAGGCAGCCTATGCACTTGCGGATTTCATCCGCCCGTCCCGCGAACGCTTTACCGCACCATTCCGGGTCGGCAAGGTGCCCCCGCCCAACGCCAATAAGGTCGCAAGCGCCTTCCTTAAGAAGTTGTTCCCCTATTTCGGGTTCTTTGATGTTGCTGACCGCGATGACGGGGATTTTTACAGCTTCCTTCACAGCCGTGGCCATATACTTCTTCCACCCTTGTTCATAGGTCCCAGGCTCGATGGTTCCGTTTGACATGCAACTGACGTTGATGGCGTCCGCGCCCGCGCGTTCCAGCGCCGCCGCAATCTTCCGCGCCTCGGCCAAGTCGATTCCTCCCGGCAGCGCTTCTTCCGCGTTTATGCGGACTGAAACAGGAAAACGCGCGCCGCATTGGCTTTTGATCCCCTGTATTATCTTCACCGCAAAGCGCATCCTTCCCTCAAAGCCGCCGCCGTATTTGCCGGTCCGGAGGTTCATTGCCGGGCTCAAAAACTCATTAATCAGGTATCCGTGCGCGCCGTGAAGCTCCACGCCATCCGCGCCCGCCGCCTGTGCGACGCGCGCGCCGGTGATAAACGCACGAACGAGTTCTTCGCACTCTTCCGTACTAAGCTCGCGCACGGCGCCTTTCATTTGGTCCATAAAGATAGAAGGCGCGACAGGCTGCACCCCCGTTATGGAGGGAGACGCCATCGCTCCGGGATGTTGCAGTTGGATAAAAAGCTTTGTACCGTACTTGTGAACCGCGTCCACCAGCCGCTGCAGGCCGGGTATATCCCCGTCGCCCCGCGCCGCGAGCTGGCAGGGTTCGCCCACGCCTTCGGCGTCTACGACGCGCGTGATCTCGCTTATTATCAATCCAACGCCGCCGCGCGCCCTTGCCTCGTAGAATGCTATGATATCATCTGAAACTCCGCCGTCTTTGGCGGAAAGGTTCACGCCCATTGCCGGCATAACCACGCGGTTGCTGAGCTCAAGGCAGCCGATTGAAATTGGGCTGTTCAATGTATCGTACATGTTACCCTCCTTATTTCCCTCTTAATTCGCTTTATCGATCATTGGCGAGCTTCCGCGCGTCGCACATACACACGCCAATGGCGTCATTTGGCGGCGCTTCCTGGTAAAAATAGATACAACCGCTGCAAAAACCAGGATCCGGATCCTCAGGATCGCCGGATTCCCCGTACCCGCAGCTCTCTTCAACCGCCAGATTAAACGGCCTGCCTTCATCGGTATACTCCGGGTTTCGCTTTAAATCGGGATAATCGATAATGTAATCTTCACAAAGTTCCTCGTAGTACTTATAAAGGCGGAACTCCCGGCCGCCTACGCGGATGATCTGGCTCGGTTCTTTCTTATCCGTGCTCATTCCATCTCCCCCCACCCGAGCATAAAAAATCCTCTACAATAGTTCCTCTTACTCCTATCATAGGGAATTATTTACGCTTTAGGGAGTGCCGTGACCTCCCAAGAAAGTCACGTCTTTCGCGGGATTACAGAATAAATTTCGCAAGCTCCTTCCGGCGGGACCGGCCGGATATGAACAATTTCTCACAAATCTCATGCATTATGTTCTTAAGCCTGCCTTCCGAAATGTTAAAGTGCTCCGCGATTTTCGCGTAAGGCACGCCCCGCGCCGCAAGCAGCGCCATCTCGTAATCCCGAAGAGGCAGTATCTTTGTGATGTTATCTTTGGTGAACCGGTTGTGGAAAGTAATCCAGTTGGTAAACGTGCGCCGCCATTGCCCCAGAACCGCGCCGGCGCGATCCGGATATTCCCGTTCGAGAAGCTTTTCTATCAGTCCGCCAAAAAGCGGGATAAGTTCGGCGAACGGCGTGATGAAGCCATGGGGCAAATTCCTTTTCATGGCGTCCAGCAAATACAGCTCCGCACCGCCCTCGTCGCCAAGGACAAAACACGCGGCAGCGCAGAGCAGCGTTAAATACGTGTCTGGAAATGATATCTCATGTTCAACATGGCAAAAAACGCGCGCGGTTTGCGCAATTGCCAGCATGGATTTATAGTCGCCCACGCACTGGAAATACTTTGCGCGCTTGTAAGCGGCGTCCGGCCGCGCCTGCGATGGGAGCGCGTTAAAATCCCCGTCCTTCAGCCAGGCGGGGATCATCTTGGGGGCCATCGCGCCCAGATAAGCACCGGCAAGCGCCAGCTCAGCGAATGCCGAAACATCACTATTGCCATTAGTTTGAATGATGTTTTTTAGAAAGCTTTCAATTTCCACATACAGGGGATAATCTCCCGTGCTGATTGCCGCCGCTATCGTGAGCGACGCAGCGCAGAGTTGCGCCGCACCGTCCCCCTCGTTTTGCCTGAAGCAGAGCATGGTTCGCTCAAAGTCGCCCCGTGCGTAAGCCAGCGCTCCCTCATGGATACGCCGCAGGCGCTCCTCACTAACCGTATCAAGCACCGCGTAGGGGTCATCCGCCGTCGCAGAGGTATGAGTGGCCGTGACGGCATATTCCAGGTCGGAAGACAGGGATCTTTCCGGAGCCCGCGCCGGGCCGCTTAAATCGCCGGGTTTTTCCGTGCGGCAGGGTATGAGCCACATACTGCCCATCCTCACTACTCCGGGGACGCGCCCATCCGCGATGCACATGTTCACCCATCTTTTGGTAACGCCCCAGGCCTGGGCCGCTTCTTTCACCGTTTTGTAATCAGTAGCCGTAACCGCCAAGAGATCACCACCTTGATTATATTGTACTTCCCGATCGGGAAGTAGGCAAGGAAAATCAGTTCAGCCCGCCAAGCAGGTTTATCTCAAGCGCCTTGAAGGAATTTGCCTTGGCTTCCTCCTTGCGCGTATAGCCGATCAAAAGGAAGGAGCAGAAGGTCGTCATTTCCCAGCAGAACAGCAATAGCATAAGGTCGTTGCAGATAACCAGCCCGAGCATGGCGGACAATCTGGAAAAAATTGAAATGTTCGAAGTTGCCCTAAGCTTAAAGCCAAATGCCCGGCCTCACTTTTTAGGCTCTTTCTTTTCAAAACCCATGCATTCGACACCGGAGGATTGGAATACTTCGGCAGAGGGCATGTATGCGGATTTAAAGCCGTACAGTTTGCATGACCTTGGGCGGCTATAATCCCAGGTAACGGCATAATGCACGCACTTTAAACAATCGATTCTGTTCGTATTCTCGTCTTCCACCGGCTCAATCCTCCATAGTTGTTACACTTATTATACCAACCCGCTCATGTTTTTTCCATATTTTGAAGCATTTTAATTTTCCATATGCTTACGCAATGAAACCCCCGCGATTGTGTCCGGCGGGGGTTTCATGAGAGGAGGAAGGTAAAGAGCGCCTTCCATATCACAAGCCCGGGATCACCTGGCCTGTTTGCGTGAAACTATGTCGAACGCGACCGCGACGATGAATATTATGCCCTTTACGATGTACTGTATGGATATGTCCACACCTAAAAGGTTCATGCCGTTTGTAAGGGACATTATGACCAGCGCGCCTATTATGCTGTTGGTGACCTTACCTATGCCGCCGCTCACCGCCACGCCGCCTATGTAGGACGAGGCGATTGCGTCAAGCTCAAATCCCATGCCCGCCGTTGGTGTCGCGGAAGACAGGCGGGAAGTGTAAAGTATACCCGCCAGCGCGGCCAGCATGCTCATGGATATAAATGTTATGAACGTTACGCGCGTGACGTTTATACCCGAGAGTTCCGCAGCCTCCTGGTTACCTCCTATGCCGTAAATGCTCCTGCCGAAACGCGTCCTGTTAAGGAGGAAGTTGTAGATAAAAAGCACAATGCCCACTATTACCATTGTCCAGGGGATGCCCTTGTAGTTGGCCAGTATCCACGTTACGATCATTATTATAGCGGTTATGAGTACCAGCTTCGCGGCGTACAACGCTTTGGAGCCCACCTCGAAGTTGTAACGCTGCATGTTCCGCCGCCTGTTGGACTCCGCGACGATTGCGAACAGCGCTCCGGCGGCTCCCACGACCAGCGTTATTGTGTTTATGTCCGAAGTGTTGAATGAAAAGTCGGGTATATAGCCGTTGGACAGCGCTTTGAACGCCTCGTCCTGTACTATTATCGTGCCGGTGCCCGCCGTGATGAGCGAAAGCAGGCCCCGGAAAATGAACATGCCCGCCAGCGTCACGACAAACGCTGGTATCTTTATCTTGGACACTAAAAAGCCCTGGTACATGCCTATTACTATGCCCAGCCCCAAAATCAGGATTATAGCCACAAATACCGGCGCGCCCGCGGCAAGCAGCGTCGCCGCTACAGCGCCGCAGAAGCCTGCCACGTAGCCGACGGAAAGGTCTATGTGCTTTATAATTAGTATCAGGGTCATGCCTATCGCGAGGATCGCGACGTAACCCGTCTGGTTGATAAGGTCCGAAATGTTGCGGGCGGAGAGGAAGAGCCCGTTGGTCGCGATGCCGAACACCACGAATATCGCGACAAGCGCGATGTACATAAAGTAATCCCTGAAATTCGCCCTGCGCAGGCCGCCTGTTTCCTTGACTGGTTTCGCGGCCGTGTTTGTCCCGTTCATATCGCCACCTCCTGCTCTGTTTTAGTCGCCATCGCCATAACAATTTCTTCGGTGGCGTCTTTTTTATCTATCTCGCCCGTTATGGAGCCTTCGCACATGGCGTAGATCCTGTCGCTCATGCCCAGTATCTCCAAAAGTTCGGACGAGATCATTATTATGCTCATGCCCCGCTCCACCAGCTTGTTCATAAGGCTGTATATCTCAAACTTCGCGCCCACGTCTATGCCGCGGGTGGGTTCGTCCAGTATGAGCATTTCAGGGCCCGCGTACATCCATTTGGCCACGGATACCTTCTGCTGGTTGCCGCCCGAAAGGTTGCCCACAAGCTGCCTTATGGACGGCGCTTTTATGTTGATGGATTCCTTGTACTCGTTGGCGACGACGATCTCCTCGTTTTCATCCACAACCAGGCCTTTAATCAGCTTCTTTATACCGGCGATCGTGATATTGTAGCGTATGTCCTGTATGAGCACGAGGCCGTTCTTCTTCCTGTCTTCCGTCACATAGGCCAGGCCCGCGTCAATGGCTTCGCGCGGGTTTTTGAGCTTTACCTTCTTGCCGTGCAGCAGTAACTCGCCACCCGTCAGCTTGTAGCCCGCCGGGTTGCCGAACATACTGAGCGCAAGCTCCGTCCTTCCCGCGCCCATGAGGCCGGCTATGCCGACTATCTCGCCCCTTCTCACGTTGAGGCTGACGTCGTGAAGTATTTCCCTCTGCGCGGCCGGGTCGAAAACCGTCCATCCCCTGAGCTCAAGGGCTATCTCCCCTATGTCCTTTTTCCCGCGTTCAGGGTAAATGTTCTGTATGTCCCTGCCCACCATGTAGCGGATTATCTCCCGCTCCGTAATGCCGCCTTTCCGGTTATCCATGGACGTCACGGTCACGCCGTCCCGGAGCACGGTTATTGTGTCCGCAATGGACACGATCTCCTTGAGCTTATGCGAGATCATTATGCTTGTGACGCCCTGCGTCTTTAATTCCCTTAAAAGGTTCAGGAGGTTCTGGCTGTCGTCTTCATTGAGCGCGGCAGTGGGTTCGTCCAGTATTAGCAGCCTGACGTCCTTTGAGAGCGCTTTGGCTATTTCTATGAGCTGCCGCTGCCCCACGCCGAGTTCCTTTACCTGCATCGTCGGGTTTATGTTCAGCCGCACGCGCTCAAGCACCTCCCGCGCGCGCACGATGGAGAGGTTCCAGTCTATCAGCCTGCCACCGCTGTCCATCACCTCGTGCCCGAAGTAAATATTTTCGTATACGCTAAGCTCGGGGAAGAGCGCGAGCTCCTGGTACACTATGGCGATCCCCGCCGCTTCGCTTTCCGCTATGCCGTGGAACTTCTGCTCAGTCCCTTCGTAAATAATACTTCCCTCGTAATCCCCGTGCGGATACACGCCCGAAAGCACTTTCATCAGCGTGGACTTGCCCGCGCCGTTTTCCCCCACAAGGCAGTGTATCTCTCCCCGCTCCACAGTGAAGTTGACGTTGTTTAGCGCCTTCACCCCTGGGAATTCTTTGGTGATCCCTCTCATTTCAAGTATGCCATCGCCCATCTTTACAGCCCTCCTCTCATTTGGCTGAAAAGAGGGGCGGCCCGCTTTTGCGGCGCGCCGCCCCGTCCTGTTACACCTTATGTTTTAGCTGAGCCCTGTAAATTCGGAAGCGTCATAGTATCCTGAATCGATGAGCACTTCCTGTACGTTATCCGCCGTAACTACCACGACGGGCGTCTGCTTGGCGGAAACTTCCATAACGCCGTTGTCGTAAGTTGTGTCGGTATCGGGCGTGCCGCCCTCCATCAGGGTTATGGCCATGTCCATGGCGTCTTGGGCGAGCTGGCGGGTGTCCTTGAACACCGTCATGGACTGTTTATCGTCTATTATGTACTGCACGGAAGCTTTTTCAGCGTCCTGCCCGGTTATGTAGTAGCCGGTGACGTCGGCGTCCGCCGCGAACACGTCGGCTATGGAGCGCGATGTCCCGTCATTGGGCGCGAGTATATAGCACACTCCTTTATCTTCCGCAGTAACGCCGGTGAGGTTGGATTCCGCCTTGGACTTCGCCACGTTGAAATCCCACTCCGTGGATATCTGGCCGATTATGGAAGCCATTTCGTCCCTTGTCAGCGTGGGCTGGTCCTGAAGGGCGGCAGCTTCGCTGGAGTTCTTTATCGCGAACGTGCCGTCCGCTATTTTGGGCTGGAGTATGTTCCACGCGCCCTCAAAAAACAGGAAGGCGTTGTTGTCCGTCGGCGCTCCCGCGTAGAGGTACAGGGGGTTGCCCTCGCCTTCGGCGTTGTCCGCGAGGTACTGGCCCATCGCTTCGCCAACGGCAATGCTGTCGAACGTTACGTAGTAGTCAAGGGCGTCCGTGCCCGTTATGAGCCGGTCGTAAGAGATCACGCCGATGCCTTCGTCCTTGGCCGCCGCAACTGTAGCGGCCGCTGCCGCGGCGTCCTGCGGGCAGATGATGAGTTCCTGGATGCCCTTGGCTATAAGCGTCTCCACGTTAGTCTTCTCAGTAGCCGACGAGCCCTGGCTGAAAAGCACTTCAACGGAGTAGTCCGTGTCGCCGATAACAGATTCGAAACGCGCCTGGTCCTGCAGCCAGCGAGGCTCGTCCTTGGTGGGCAGGACTATGCCGACGTCCACCGACCCTCCGCCCGACCTCACCGGCTCGGCGGGGGCAAAGGCGCACAGCGAGAGAGCGCACAAAACAGCAACAAGTACAATAGCAATTTTTTTCATAACAGATCCTCCTATTTGATTTTTTAAATTATACATCGGGTTGAAAAGAGTGTTTGAGTGTGCTTTCTTTAGCATCCTGGAACAATAATAAAACGCATCCGGTTTATACACAATGGATGCGTTTGCCCACATTCTATAATATTTTGCCGCGCTGTCCGCGTGTATAGCAGCAAGAGGAAAATATTGCTCAAGCGTTTACATATGTCAATAAATTACTCCTGCCGAGCGCCTTCCTCCGGCTGCCTGTATATCTCTTCCTTCAGGTGGAACTTGTCCTTCACGACTGTTTCGTCCATGTGGTCTTTGGTGACAGCCGCAACTTCAATGGCTACGTACGGCACATCGTAGCTTCCGTCGTACATCGTTTGTTCCGTATCCACATCCTGCCCCGCGGCCAGCCGGACGCACAGCTCAACCGTACTTTCCACAAGGGCTTTTATTGGTTTGTAGACTGTCATGAGCTGCTGCCCCTGCACTACCCTGCGGCAGGCCACAAGGTCGGCATCCTGCCCCACTACCCGCACCTTGCCCGCCATCTGCGCCTCGGAGAGCGCGTCTATAACGCCCCACGCCATAGAATCGTTGCCCACCGCGACCGCGTTTATTTCGCCGCCGTAGTTTTCGATAGCATTGGCCATGAACTCGTACGCCCCCTCCCGCACCCAGTCGTCCACCCACGTCTTATCCAAAAGTTCTATTTCGCCCGCCGCGATTGGCGCGTCAAGCACGCTCATGATGCCCGCGTCTATGGACGAACTGTTGTTGTCGTTGGGCGCGCCGTTTATGACCACGTAACCACCGGTGGGCACGCTCTCCATCAGCGTCTCGGCCATGAGCACGCCTATCTCGTTGTTGTCGAAAGATACGTAGGCGTCCACACCGGCGTTGTACACCAACCGGTCGTAGGAGATCACCGGGACGCCGTTCTGTTTGGCCGCGACAACGCACTTTGTCTCCTCGTAGCTGTCGCTGGGCGCGATGACGAGCACGTCTATGCCCTGCTCCAGCATTTTTTTCACCTGTTCGTACTGGATGGCGGAGTCCATGTTGGCGTTTGTGACTATGACTTCAATGCCCTCCTGTTGCGCCTTTGCCGTGAAAATATCCCTGTCGCGTATCCAGCGGTCCTCGAGCAGCGTTGCCATTGAAAATCCTATAACCAGTTTTGACCCATCCTCTACTTGTACGGCGGGTACTTCGGGTTCTTTCGCGCACGACGCGATCCCAAAGGCCGCTATTATGGCCGCGGCCAGGCAAACAAGCCGCTTTTTCATGTTTGCGCATCCTTTTCCCGTGAATTCTTATAATCCCCCGGCGTATGGCCGGTCAGCTTTTTAAATGTCTTGGAGAAGTAGTTTGGGTCGGCGAAGCCCACCATGTACGCGATCTCTTTTACCGATAGGCCGTCCACTATGAGCAGCTTCTTCGCGTGGTCAATCCGCACCTTGGAAAGGTAATCGGCGAAGCCCACGCCTTTGCCCTGCTTGAACGAGCGGCTGAAGTAGTGCTGGCTCAAATTGACCGCGCCCGCGACGTCTTCCAGCGTTATTGGTTCGGCGTAGTGCTCTAAAATATAGTTCTCCGCCTTTTCCACAATGCTTGTGGCTTTTTCCTGTTTTCTGCCCTCTAGTATTGCGGCTGTGCGTGTGACCGAATCCCGCATTATTTCCACCAGCGCCGCCCGTTCCTCCGCTTTTAATATCTCTTCAACGGTAACTCGCGTGTCCTCCACCGGCACGTTGAAGCGCCGCCCGAAGCCCACTTCGATGTCCGCTACGCGTTTTTTTACGGCCGCAAAATCCCGCCCTCCGCCCTGGCCGCCTTCTATGAACCGGACCAGCTCATGCGCCACCGTTTGCGCGTCGCCGCGCTCCATGCCCGTGTAAAGCAATTCTTCCATGTAGTGCGGACCGTCCTTTACGCGCACTGCGGCCTCCCGCGCGAAGTCGTCCAGATACAGCGCCGCACTTTTGCCGCTGTTCCTGTCCCTCAGTACCCTTAAGGCGGTCCTCGCCTCCTGGTAGGACCGCGCGCCCTCGCTCACGGAGTCGTAGCGCCGCCCTATCCCTGCAAGTAGCGTCAAGCCTCCGGTCTCCGCGCCCTTTACAAGCCCACGCACCATCTTCTCCGCCTGCTCACGCCAATTTCCCGCTTCTTCCGCGAATATGTAGGCGGCCACGCAGTCCTTCTTCTGCCCCGCGACGCAATCGGCCAGGCGTTTCAGCCTGTGGCGGAAAGCCTCGGCCTGCGTTTCCCGTGCGGCGGCGCCATCGCCAGCTGCGAGCGAGAACAGCGCCGCGTACCCGCCCACGTCCCTGTGCCCCAGCAGCGCGCAGGTGTTCTCAAGGTCGTCCGTGTACTCGCCGAACGAAGAGAGCGCGTTGCAAAAAGACGTTTCGAGCACCGGTATACTCATCATAAGGCGCTCCTGCTGCTCAAGCGCGTGTTGTTTCTCCGTCTGGCGCTCCCTGCGCCGCGTGAGGATGCTATTGAGCACGGAGCACAGCTTTTCCTCCTTAACCGGCTTTACGAGGTATTCCGCGACGCCCAGCGACACGGCTTCCTGCGCGTAGTCGAAGTAGTCGAACGCGCTTATTATAACGAACTCCACGCCTTTCTGCGATTCGCGAATTTTCTTGATTGCGTCGAGGCCGTTTATCCCCGGCATGTCTATATCCATTATGACTATATCGGGAAAAAGCTCGGCCGCGCGCGCTATTGCCTGTTTTCCTGAATTGCAGCTCACGGCCTCAAATACGCCGCCGAAGTTCTCCCGCAGTACGTAATTTACCGATTCGACCGCAATAGGCTCGTCGTCCACCACCAACACTTTATACATCGCCCGCTCCCATCTGTCCGTTGTCTGCGAGGGGCAGCCTCAGTATGACGTTTGTGCGCCCCCCTCCGCAAATTATGCTCATCACGTTCTCCATGCCGTAGTAAAGGCGCAACCGTTTCAGCACGTTGACCATGCCGATGTTCGTGGTATGCCCTTTTTTGACCGGCCCCACCTTTTTCTGCTCCATGCCGGAGAGTATTTCCGCCGCCTGCCCGGGCGGTATGGGCGGGCCGGTATTTGATATGCCCACGCTCACGAAGCCATCGTTCCTGCTCACCGTAAGCTTGATCTCCCCGCCTTTTTTTGTTTTACTAACACCGTGTATGTACGCGTTTTCCACAAGCGGTTGGAGCGTCATGGACGGGATACGCGTGTTAAGCGCTTCGCCGTCCTCCGGAACGTCCGCCTCAAAGCACAGGAAGCTGCCGAAACGCGTGGTAAGGAGCTTCATGTAGACGATGACGTTCTGTATTTCGTCCCTTAGAGTGACGTCCACGTCCATCGCCCTTAGGTTATAGCGAAAGACCTCGGCCGTGTTTTCCAAATACTCGCACGTGGTCTTGTCGCCCTGGAGCATGGCTATCTTCGCCCCTATGTTTATGGTGTTGAAGATAAAGTGCGGGTTGACCTGGTACTGCAGCGCGTGCAGTTCCGCTTCCCTTAAGGACGTCTCCATTTTAAGGTTGTTTATCTCAACTTCCGAGAGTTTTTGTTCCAGCCGCTGTTTTTCCTTCAGTTCCTCGACATGGTTCTTTATGTTCTCCGTCATCTGCCGGAACGCGCGGAACAAAAAATTCATTTCACGGCTAGACGCGTCGCCGCTTATCTCCACGTCGAAATTGCCGTTTGAAACCTCCTTGGCGTGATCCGCGAGCTCTGAAATGGGCTTCGTCACCTGAAAGCCGAAAAGGATGGTCCCGGCGGTGATCACCGCCAGGGTGACGCAAAGTATGATGTAGTTTACTAGGGTGGTCGTGTCGCTTTCCCTTTGCAGCACGATATATTTTGCCGCGCTCTCGCTCAAATCGCCGCTCATTATCTGGCGTATGTAGCTGCCTATGTAGCCGTATTCCTTGTTCGCCTGCCCGTATCCGGCTATGTACTCGGCCGTGTTGTCGTTCCGCTTGCCGATAACCGTAGCATCAAGAGTCTTAATGTAATGGTCAACCATGCCGCTGAGGTTTTGTATTTTTATGCCGCGCGGCGTGTACGCCCCGCTCTGCCTCAGTATGTCGTTATTCGTTTTTATGTCGTTGCTTACGTCGTAAAAGTTTTGCAGGCTGTCGCTGCTGCGTGTGGAAAGGTATGCTTCAAGCTCGTCCTGCACGGCGTTTATGCTGTCTTCAAGCACTGTGAGCTGCTGGCTCAGCACGAGAAGGTCCCTCGTCTCGCTGAAAATCACACGGGAGGAGATGGAATTATAAAGGCCCGCCATAAATACCAGCGTGACCGCGCATAATATAAAAGTTATGAGTTTTGTGCGGTAGGCCAGTCCACGGTTCATGCCGTTCCCTCCGTGTAGCTCCTTACGTTTGACTTGTCTATGCGGTGCAGCTCGGGGTTAATGTAGTTGCTGACCTGCTCGCCATCCAGCATATCCCTAAGCTGCCTTACAGTTATGTAGCCCG
>JAVBSU010000226.1:0-14635 GCA_031556555.1 Christensenellaceae bacterium | reverse complement strand
TCTTCCTTGCTCATCGACTCGGCCCCGATGACGACGAGGTGACCCCCGAGGACCTCGGTGGAGCGTCGGTGCACACCGAGATCAGCGGCGTCGCCCAGCCCCACGTTCTGCATAGTGCCTGAGCTGTCGAGCACGCTCTTTATGGATTCGCCGCTTATGAGGCTTTCTATTACATATACTTCCGCCCCGTCAAGGGTTTCAGTCCCCACAAGCGTCATATCTCCTAATTCGCCCGTCAAGTCTTTAAAATTATCCTGTACGTTGTAGCTGTTCATGTCCACGCCCGCCTCGCTAAGGTCCTGCTTCATCCACAGGCCCGCTATGCTGGTGTACACCGTGCCGTCCTCAAGGTACATCTCCATATCCATGCTCACATCGCCGTCCACGTCCGTGTCGGCCATAACGATGTCCATGGTCATGTCCATCTTCATCTTGAGAGGATCGATGAACATAGTCATCTCCGTAGCCGTGTTTATGTCCATATCCTGGCCCATTGTGCTCATGACAAGGTTCATGTCCATGCCTGCGTTAAAGTCCGTCACGTCCGCCATCGCCGCTTCCATGTTTGTAATTATTGCATCGAGGCCGGGAGTATCCCCGGAGGCCGCTCCCGGAAGAAACATAGCCGATACGATAAGCACAGCAAGAAGGATTCCCAGTGTCTTTTTAATCTTCATAAAACCATACCTTCTCTTTCCATATTATTAAAATAAATGTTTAATTTTTCTATCCGATAGGCCAGCGGGTGCGCCGCATGTCCACACTTAGAACTATGCCATAAGCTATCATATTTGTCAAAAGATTCGAGCCCCCGTAGCTGAAAAACGGGAGAGGGATTCCCGTAACCGGCATTATGTCCATATTCATGCCGATGTTTTCGAAAACGTGGAACAGCGTCATTGCCGCCACGCCCACTATTATATACGATCCGAAATCGTCCCGGGCGCGCCCCGCCAGCATGAAGGTCCTGACAATTAGCAGGAAGTAAAGCGCTATCAGTACGAGCCCGCCCACAAAGCCGAAAGCCTCTACCGTAACCGAGAATATGAAGTCGTTGTGTTTTTCGGGCACATAATCCAATTGACTCAGCGTGCCCGGGGCGAACAGGCCCTTGCCGAACATTCCGCCCGAACCCAATGCCATCTTGGCCTGGTCCACCTGCAGGCGCACATCGGCGTCCTGCTGCTCGGGATAAAGGAAGGAGAATATCCTCATCCTCTGCCAGTCCTCAAGCAAAGCCCATATAAGAGGTATTGCAGCCAGCGCAATCAGCGCGAGTATCAGCATCACCTTCCAACTAGTCTTGGCCATAAACAGCATGACTACGAATATGAAAGCGTAAACGATAGCCGTGCCGAAGTCGGGCTGGACGGCTATCATCACAAACGGAATGAGAAAGCGCCACAGCGCGGGTATCACGTCCCGAAAACGCGTTATGCCCATATCGCCGCCTTCGGTTTTATCCGCCAGCACCTTGGCCAGCACCAATATAATCCCGATCTTGGCGAATTCACTTGGCTGGAAGCCGTAAGATCCTATCATGAACCAGCCCGTCGTCCCACGCTGCGTATCGCCGAAGGCCAGCACGGCCGCCAGGAAGGCTATGCATATCCAGTATATGTAGTCTGTTATTTTCCTTACGTCATGGTAATCGACCAAAAGGATCAAAAAAACGGCTCCCACGCCTATGGCGAAAAACATAAGCTGTTTTTGCGCCCAACTCAGGTCAATGTTCGCCATGAACTCTGAAAATGTCGACTCGTCGCCGGTAAAAGGATCCGCCGTCGCGTTGATCATTGATATGAGGCTGTAGACTACCAAAATGACTATTATAGCCACCAGGAACCAGTCCACATACTTCCACATATTTTTGTTAATAAATTTAATTTTCACTATACGCTATCTGCTCGTATTCTTTACCATTTTTTTAATATGTTTTATTGGTATATTCGCCACGAGCTGGGATGAGACGCCGTCTTCTGCATTGGCAACATTTTTAAAATCCATCTCAAATTCCTGCTCGTCTATCTCCACGTATTTTGATATGACCTGCATGATGTCTTTCTTCATCATCTCGATCATGTTGTCGTTCTTGGTCGTGCCAGCGCGGTCGTATATGAGGACAAGCTTCAGCCTGTCCTTGGCGACATCCCTGCTCTTTTTCTTTTTGCTGAAAAAACCCATGGCGTCCGGCCCTCCTTCGCTTACCTCTTGAAAATCTTCTTGAGTTTTGAGAAAAAGCCTCCCTGTTGCTCAAGGTTGAGCATGGGCACGTCTTCGCCCATTATGCGCTGCACGACGTTCTTATACGCCTTGCCCGCAAGGGATGTTTGATCGGTCACAACGGGTTCGCCGAGGTTGGACGAACGGAATATGAGTTCGTCCTCGGGCACGACGCCTATAAGGTCCACGCCCAGTATCTCAAGCGTATCGTCTATGGCGAGCATGTCCCCTTTCCTGACAAGATCCGGCCTTAGACGGTTTATAAGGAGCTTTACGTCTTCTATGCCGTTTGACGACAAAAGCCCTATTATCCTGTCCGCGTCCCTGACGGACGAGACTTCGGGCACCGTAACGACTATGGCGGACTCCGCACCCGCAACCGCGTTTTTAAATCCCCGCTCTATCCCCGCGGGGCAGTCGATGAGCACGTAATCGAAATCCTCCTTGAGCTCTGCTATAAGTTCTGTCATCTGCTCGGGAGAAACCGCCATCTTGTTCCTTGTCTGCGCGGCGGGCAAGAGGTAAAGCCCTTCATATCGCTTGTCTTTAATGAGCGCCTGCTTTAACTTGCACGTTTTTTCCACTACATCCACGAGGTCGTAAACGATCCTGTTTTCAAGCCCCAAGACAACGTCAAGGTTCCTAAGGCCGATATCCGTGTCCACAAGAACGACTTTCTTCCCGGCCATCGCCAGGCCGGTGCCTATGTTCGCCGTGGATGTCGTCTTTCCGACGCCGCCCTTTCCCGATGTTATTACGATTACGTTTTCCATTCCCCTGCGCTATCTCCTTAAAATAATTAGCATTACACTTGTAGAAATCACTTTATATCAGACTGTCAAGAAAGGTCCAGATGCTAGGAAGCCACAAGCCGGACGCGGAGGCGTATATGCCAATACGCCGCACAAGTCCGGTGCCGTGCTGACACCGCAGATGGGCCTTTATCGGCAGTCTGTCAGTTCCTTCCTATGGGCCGGATAACAACCCTGCCGTCCCGGAACTCCGCTATCTCAGCGCCACCCGCCTCCTTGCCGCCGTTCGGGAAAGTCACGACCCTGCCCGACACCCGAAGCTGCTTTGGAGACATGTCTATCGCCGCGACGCACACGTCCTTCCTCCCCGCGCAGCCGGCGTGGGCGAGGCCTTTCAATTTACCGAAAACCGCTATGCTTCCCCCGGCTATTACTTCCGCTCCGGGGTTGACGTCGCCGATTATGATTATATCCCCCTCGCACTCTATCCTCTGACCGCTCCTCACAGTGTTGTTTATGAATATGGACTGCGCGTCAAAGTATGACGTGGATATGAGGTCCGTATCTGGCGCGGGCCTGCCCGGCGCGACCTCTTCCTTTTGCTCTTTCATCTTTGGAGCCGACTCTATTTTAAGCTCCACTTCTTTTAAAAGGTCGGCCTCGTCGCCGTAAAGGACGTCCGAAATGCCGTAATCCATGGCGAAGACGCGCTTGATTTCCTTCCTCTGGGCCTCGGAAAGCGTCTTGCCCCTCAAAACCACCCTCGTCCTGCTGTCCTTGAAAAAACCGGTATTTTTTTTGAGTACCTGTATAAGTTCCTCTCTCAGTACAGGGTATGTGGATTTTTCGCTCAGCCTTATCTCAAGCCCGTTTTCCTTTCCCCTGATAGTCACAAGATTCTGCAAAACAATACCTCCAAAAACGCCTTTCCCCCATTTTTAAAACATATGCGTATATTATACAAGAATAGCTCCTGTCAGGCAAATCAATTATTTAAGGCGGCCGGGCGGCTATTTGCCCACGCGGCCCCAAAAATCATTCTTCCTCAGGAATATAAGTTTCCTCAGGCGGCGCGGTTGTCTCGGCGGGAGGGTTCTCTTCCACCAACGAATTAGTGGACGGGAGAGTCGCGTCCGGCGTCTCGGCCTTGCCGTCAAGGTAGTATTCTATTACGTCTTTCGCGGCGTCTATCGCCTTGAGCCCCGCCCAGCCGTTGGGTATGTACGATACCACGGCTATCTCGGGATCGTCGTACGGCGCGAAAGCCACGAACCAGGCGTTGTTCTCTAGGTCTATTTCCCTGGTGACCTTGCCCGTGCCCGTCTTGCCGCCTATCTGCGACGTATACTTCCAGTCTTTCAGCGCGTCGGTCGCAGTGCCGCCGTCCTCAGCCGAAACGGCATCCCTCATGCCCAGTTTTATTATGTCGAAGTACTCCTGCGGAGCGTCTATGGTCGCCCATACCTCGGGCTCCATATCTTCCACCACATTGCCGTTAGCGTCTATTACGCTGTCCACAACGTGCGCGTTGTAGACCTTGCCGCCGTTTACCAGCGCGGAAACGTACCTTGCCACCGCTATGGGCGTTATGGAGGTGAACTCCGCGCCTATGCCGGCGGACGCCGTCCTTATGGAATTCCATTTAAGCTCGGTCAGGCTTATGTTTATCTCTTCCGCCCAGCCAAAGCGCTTGGCCATTGTCTCGGGTATTTCCATCTTCTCGGAGAGGATGGCCCTTATCTGCGGGCCGAGCTGCGTAGACGGGTTCGCGGCCAGCTCGACAAGTTCGTCTGCGGTCTCCTCCAAAAGCTCGGCGGGGTAGCTTATGTTCCGCTCCTCGCCGTAAGTCTTCAAATAGCCAAGTATCCTGTCCCTGACGAGCTTGGGCAGGGAAGTCTTCTGCTGGTTCACCGGCTTATCGGGATTGTACAGCACGTCGGGGCTGCCGATCTGGCCGGTTGCCTCGCCGGTGAGTTCCACGTTCGTCTTTGTGTCCAGCCCAAACTGCTCGCCCCAGTAGGCGAGTTTTTCTATGCCCATGCGGTTGGCCGTCTCGAAGAAGAAGTAGTTGCAGCTCACTTTTAACGCGTTTTCCAGCGTAAGGTTCTGGTGCTTGTCAAAGTCGGGGTCTACCCAGCACTTGGGCAGTGAGCCGATACCTATGGCGCCTTCCGCGACGTCCTTTTTATATTCGCCCTCGTCGCTTATCGTGGACTCTTCCGTTATGGCGCCTTCCATAAGGCCGCCCATAGCGGTGACCATCTTGAATATGGAACCGGGTATGCCCTTTGAGGCTATGGCGAAGTTGAAGAGGGGTTTCGCCGGATCTTCGTCGAGCGCCTTCCAGTCCGCAGTGGATAATCCCTTCTCGAAGATGTTCAGGTCGTACCCCGGATAGCTGGCCATGGCCTTTATGTCTCCCGTGTGCACGTCCATTACGACCAAGGCCCCCGACTGCGCCAGGTTCATCCTGTCGAGAGTGGTCGCGCCCTTCCGGTTCGTGCTCTTGATCGCGTTGGTATCGTCGTATTTGTCAGGTGTCTCATAGTACTGGGCCACCTGCTCCTCATACACTTTTTTAACGTTGGCCTCTATGGCGTCTTCCGCGACCATCTGAAGGTCGAGGTCAATTGTGAGCATGACATTATCGCCCTGGGTCGCGTGCGTGTTCTCAAGTTCGGTTATGACCTTGCCGCGGCTGTTTACCTCCACTTTGCGCTGGCCCTGGCGGTCCTTGGAATTTCCCGTCAGGTACTGCTCCATGGTGGCCTCTATGCCTGTTATACCGATTTTGTCGTCCTGGGAATAGCCCTTGGCCTCCATCTCTTTAATCGTGGCCTCGTCCACCATCCTGCCGGTGTAGCCTACTATGTGGCAGGCAATATCGTCCTTGGGGTAGACGCGGGTGGAGCTCTCCGCTATGCTGATACCGTCCAAGTCATTGGACTGCGCCTCCAGCACGGCTACCGCCTCCATCGTGACGTTTTTCGCGACAACCACGGGCACGTACGCCCGGTAGGACGACAGCTGCACTTCCTGCCATATCGAAAGGAGCGGGCGCGCCTGCTCGTAAGTGTACTCTTCCGGTATGCGGTAGCGGGTTCTTAAATCCCTGTATATGACGTCGGGCTCGGACTTTGAGTTTACAAACATATTACTGCGCCAGTTTTCCTCGCGGCTCGCGTGGGCTTCCGGATTTGTAACGCCAAAGTCGAACTTAAACGATCCGTCCTCCTGGCGGTATATGTTGAATGTGTCAACTATTGTCCCGTCGTGTTCCTCCAGGAGCTTTACGGTCTTTATCAGAATGTCCGTGTAGTAGGCTTTGTCGGTCTGCGTGTTCTTGGAAGGGTCGCGCGTGAACTCGACATTATAGCTGCTCTGGTCGTAGGCCAGCGGTATCCCGCTTATGTCCATGATCTGGCCCCTCGAGCCCTTTAAAGATATAGTCCTCACCTTCCTGTCCTCAGACTGCGTGGTGAGTTCGTCGTTCTGCGCCATCGTGAGGTTGCCAAGCTGCACCCCTACGGAGAAGAATATCACCGCTATGAGCAAAAAGCTTATTAAAAACCTGTTTCTTAATTTTCTCAACATAATATATTACCTGTTTACGTTACCTCATATCGTCCAGATTGCGCGCCGACCTCGTCTTCATGAATTCTTTTGCGTATAGCTTGGAAATAAGGAAGTAGGAGAGTAGCAGCAGCGCGCCGTTCAGCGCCGCCGACGGCAGGATGGAGCGAACGAAGAGCACGCTTATGCTGAACCTGACGCCCATGATGTAGGCCGCCGCCGCCATTACGCACTCTTTTAGAATGTACGCGCCCGCTCCCGTCAAAAAGAGAGACACCGCGTTAAACCTTATTATCTTCCGGAAAATCAGCGCGCAAAGCGCGGCTATCAGGGTGTAGCCTATAGCGTAGACGCCCAGCACGGGCGAGAAGAGTATGTCCATAAAAATACCGGTCAGCGCGGCGAATATAATGGGCATGCTCGTTTTTTCAATGAGCGCCAGCGGGATTATTATCAGCAGCGGCAAATCCACGATTATCCCCGCCGCATCAAAGCCCGACAGGAACGATCCGCTCAGTATAACGCTGAATACGCCCAGCAGCGCCAAAACAAAATATCTCATGCGGCCGTCACTCCGCGACGGAACTCGCGCTGGGGGCCGGATCGGCCACCGCGTTCACATCCGCTATGTTGTCCGTCACCATAGCGGCCGTCTCGTCCGCGCCCAGTACAACCATAACTTCCTCCAGCCTTCTAAAGTCCACAGCCGGCTTCACTTTAACGTCGACGCTGCTGCTTCCGCTCGTAACGCCGGTAACATCGCCTATGACTATGCCTTTGGGGTAAACGGAATCCAGCCCGGAGGTGACTACTACGTCACCCTCGACTATGTCCGAATCGAGCGGCAGGACATCGATGTTCAAAATAGCCGAATCGGAACTGAGGCCCACGGAACCGCCCGCCACGACAACGTCGCGCGTACGTTCCATTATTGCCGATACCCTGCTCCGTCCGTCTATTATACCCATTACCTTGGACCAGTTAATGCCCACCTGCTCCACCCGTCCGACCAGTCCGTCCGGCGTAATCACCGGCATGTTTTCCTTTATGCCGTCCTTGGCTCCCAGGTTTATCGTGAATATATCGAACCAGTTGCCCGGTTCCTTGCCGATAATGCTCGCTACCCTGAGCTCCTGCTTGGGGTTGTTGTTCTTGTAGTCCAGCATGGCGGAAAGCCTTTCGTTTTCAGCCACTAGCTCGTTGTAGTCCTTAAGCTGCGTCTTGTAGCCGCTTAATTCGGCGCGCAACGCGGTGTTTTCGTCCTCATAATTTTCCGAACCGCTAAAAAAGCCCGATATGCTGTCAGAAATCCGGTAAAAAAAGCTTTGCAGCGGCACGAACGCGCTGCCAGCGGCCGAAGCGCTCTTTGCGACCGTACCCGAAGACGCGCTCATCGCCATGAGCAATATCAATATCACAAGTATTACAATTGTTATAATCAGCGGCTTATTCCTGAGTATATTCACCATTTCGCCCTTTCGAACCTCGATAATACGGCCATTCTAAAAAATATACAGAATAGATTATAACATATATTTGTATGTTTTGCGGGTGATTTTATAAATTTTTTGTAACATTACTGTAGTGCTTGCGTGAAATTATCAGTATTATAAAAATAAGGTTCAGTTTTCCCCGGCTATGTTGCTGCGCGGGCTCCTGTACTCTATTTGCGGTTCCTGCACCTCCAGAAGCCCTGAAAGCTTCACCTCGCCTATCTTAAAAAAGCAGTTCAAAAGTTCGGCGTCTAGCTGGGTCCCGGCGGCTTCACGCATTATCTCGGCCGCCTCTTTATACGAACGCTTTTTTCTGTAAATGCGGTTGGTACATAGGGCGGAGTAAGTGTCCGCGATTGCTATGATTTTCGATTCCAGGGGGATTTCATCGGCCCGGGCGCCATAATAGCCTTTGCCGTCGATGCGCTCGTGGTGATACAGCACCCAGTCGCTTATCTCGCTGTAGCAGGTGTCCTCCAGCATAACTATGCCGCGCCGGGGGTGCGTTCTCAATATCTCCCACTCTTCCTTTGTAAGTTCGCCTTCCTTATTCAATATCTCGTCGTGTATGCTTATCTTTCCTATATCGTGGAGGAGGGCCGCGTCAAGGAGCTTGGGAACGCTTAATTCCCGCAGGTAGTCATTGGGCAGTTGTTCGCAGAAAAGCCGCGTGATTTCGTAGACGTGATGCGAATGGCCCTTTGTGTAGGCGTCTTTGAGGTCGATCGCGCTGACGAACGCCCGCATGGTCTCAAGGTTCTTGTTCCGGAGGTTTTCGGCCATATGCCGCTGCACCCTCACGGACATGTTTATAAACAGCGCCCCCACGAAGAAAATAATCGCGATAAATAAATAAATGGGCTCCACTTCGCGCGTGGCCACGTCTACGGCCCCTACGGCAAAGCCAAACAAAAACAGATACATCATTACGAGGCTTACTATGCCGCCCACGCCCACCGCCTTGTTGGCTTCGTATGTTTCTTTACGGCTGTAGGCCAGCAAGCGGTGGTAGCTGACGATCGTCATCACCATTATAACGCCGCCCGCGGCTATCAACAAAAAGCTTATCAGTCTTATCATCCCGTTTCCTTGCGCTATCAATCACGTTTTTGCAGTTTTACACGACTAAGTATAGCACATTTGCAGGAAAATGAAATTTATTTTTCCCCGCAGGCGATATAATAGAGTTTGCGCAGGGTTTTAAGGTTTCGCGACGTCATTGGCGTTTGGAGCTTGGCCAGCGAAGCTGCCAGCTTGGAATCGCGTACGCTCTGGTAGCAAAGCAGGTAAATTTCACGCCCGCTTGTTGAAATTCTATCCCTGCCGCCGTACGCCGCGCGCAGTTCCTCTATCTTAGAAGCAGGCACGGCAGCGCCGGGCAGGTAGCAGTAAAGGCTCTCCGCCCCATCGGCCGCCCGTTCGGCTTCCGCTATATCTTCCGCCGGAAAGGGCAGCTTTTCGATGATCATCCCAAGCTCGTCCCCGCTGCGCAGGATCACGGCGCTATCGAAGCCGAAAGCATCCATAAAGCCCTGTTCGATCTTAGCCGAAAGCGCGGCTTCGCCTTCATCCGCTTCAAAAACAGCATTGCCGCTCTGGATGTACGTACGCACATCGCGGCAGCCGATGCCCTCCAGCATACCCCTGAGCGCTTCCATTTTAACCTTGTTCTTCCCGCCCACGTTGAGCCCGCGGAACAGCGCAACCATTACCATCGCGTCACTGCCCCGCCATGAATTCTTCAACTTCATTCATTTTCGGAATGGACGGCTGCGCTCCCATGCGAGTAGACGCCAGCGCGCCGCAGGCATTGGCGAAACGCAGTATCTTTTCCGTATCCCACCCTAGGGCTATGCCGTACGCGAAACCGGCGTTGAACGCGTCCCCGGCGGCCGTAGTGTCCACAGCGGCGATTTCAAAAGCCGGAACGTCAACTTCCCTGCGCCCGTCGCTGAAAAACGAGCCTTTTTCACCGAGAGTCAGGCACACTCCCCTTGAGCCGCGCTTGAGGAACCACCTGGCATTCTCAGCCTTCCATTCGTCAAACGGCATCTCGCTTCTCAATATCCCCGTGTAGGCTTCGCTCTCCGTTTCATTGGGCGTTATGTAGTCCGCCAGGGAGTATACCTCTTCGGGCAGCGGAAGCGCGGGCGCGGGATTTAGAACTGTGGCCACCCCCGCTTCTTTGGCCAGCCTTAGCCCGTATATGACCGCGTCCTGGTTTATCTCGTTTTGCGTCATAAGTATATCCGCGGATCTTATCTCCTCCGCGGCGCTGTCTATATGTTCTTTCGTTATCATCTTGTTCGTGCCGGGATTATGCACAAGCAAATTATCGCCGTTTGAATCGATGAATATCAGGCAGTTGCCTGTTTCCTTGCCGGGGAGTTTCCAGAGGTATTCAACGCCGACGCCTTTCGCAGCCAGGCTTCGCACCAGCACGCCGCCGTTTTCATCATCCCCCACACAGCCGATAAACCGGGTATCCGCTCCCAGCAGCGCCGCCTGCACGGCCTGGTTGGAACCCTTTCCGCCCGGGTTTACGGACATGCCGCAGCCTTCCACGCTCTCGCCCACCTTGGGGAACCTCGGCGTCTTCGTTATAAAATCCCGGTTTATGCTGCCCAACACAACTATCTTTACACTCATACGATACCCTCCAATATTAATTTAGCGCCGCAAGCGCCGGTTTAGCCGCCTTGCTATTCTCGGCCGTTTCGTATTTTCCCGAAGGGAGCCGCTCGGAAAGGCTACGCCGGGGAAAACCCGATAGTATATCCTAGCCAAAGATAGGGGGCGTGGGGGAACGGAGTGTCCACCACGCTTCTTCTTTGGTACTTTCTTCAAAGAAGAAGAAAGTACATTACGGGCATTCCTTTGGGGTCATTGTATCGCTTCGCGATGATTGGATGTCTCCGACGGCTTAAGAGGGTTGCACCCTCTTAAGAATCTCCGGCTTTCTTGTTCCGCCACATTATTCCGGGCTACACCCCTTAAAAATCCCAAATGCCCGTAGCCGCTTCACTCAACGCTCTTAAGCGACGATATCATATCGATTTTCCTGAAGTGCCTGCGCATCATGGCGTTGACGAGGATGGCGAAAATCCCGGTCAACCCGGCCGAGTAAACATAGCTTTCCCAGAGTATGTCGCGGCTGAACATCATGAAATTCGTCTCCATCGTAACCAGTATAAAACGCTGCAATAAAAGCCCCAGCCCTATGCCGATCACTATTCCTATGATCGTTAGTATGTTGCTCTCGCGGTATATGTACGACGCCAGCTCGTTGTCGTAAAAGCCCAGCACTTTTATGGTCGCCAGTTCGCGGTCGCGCTCCTCTATGTTTATGCTTATAAGGCTGAACAACACCACGAATATAAGCATGGCGGCCGATACTACCAATACGAGCACCACAACATCCAAAAGCGCCGTCATCTGGTCCATGCTGCCCCGCTCGTCGCTGGCGAAAAACACGGACGTGACGTCGTTCATGTCTATGAGTTCGGAGCTTAGCGCCGTCTCGGCCGCCTCCGAATCATCCTTTAGTATGTACAATCCCTCGTTGGGCGTGTACTCTTTGCCGAACGCGCTCCCGTAAAGGCCGGGCGACATGTAAACGTAGTGCCCGAGGTAGTTTTCCGTTATGGCGGCAAGCTTCACCTCCGCCTCGTTCCCGTCCGCGTCGAGCAGGCTGATGGTATCGCCCACGTCCGCGCCCCAAAGCGTGGACAGCCTTTCGGCCACCACGACGCCTTCGTCCGTGAGCGCTATAGGCTCGCCGCTCGACCTGTCCCTGAGCACTATAAAGTTCTGGAAATCCTGCGGGTTTTCGGGAACTACAAGCGTGGTCGCGGCCATATCCCCGTTTATGGAAGCGTCCACCGCCAGCCTGCGCGCCGGCGTCCAGGAAGCGATGTCCTCCATCTCGGCCACGCGCTCCATCCCCCTCTGCGCCTTCCTCTCGTTGCTGGGGTAATCGACCTGCATGTCGTAGACGAATATTTCACCGAATTGCTTGGGCGCTATGGTTGAAATAGCGTCCTTTATGGCAAAGCCCGTAAACATCAGCGCCGTGCAGCCGGCCACGCCCACTATCGTCATAATAAAACGCTTTTTGTAGCGGAAGATGTTCCGCACAGTCACCTTATGCAAAAATGACAGGCGCTTCCAAAGCGGCGTGAAGCGCTCTATGAGTATGCGCTTACCGCTCTTCGGAGACTGCGGGCGTATGAGTTCGGACGGTTTCTCGTGTACGGAGTTCATGCACACGAGCTCCGCGGGCAGCACCGCGCACACAACGGCCAGCAGCACCGACCAGAAGGACAGCGCGTACGGGAAGGAAGCGTCCAGCGGCGTAAGAGAGTACATGCCGCTGTACGCGGTAAAAATTACTGTGGGCAGCACGCTGTATCCGACCACGAGCCCCAGTATGGCGCCTGTTGCCGACGCCGCCACAGCGTAAAGCAGGTAACGCGACTCCACCGCGCGGTTGCTGTAGCCAAGCGCTTTTACCGTGCCTATCCAGCCGCGGTCGCTCTCCACCAGGCGCGTCATTGACGTCATGGTCACGAATACCGCCAGCATGAAGAAAAACACCGGAATGACGTCCCCCAGTGCGTCCAGCCGCTGCGTGTCCTGCTTGTAGGAAACAAAGCCCGGGTTAGTCTCGTCACTCAATACATACCACTTTGGGACGTCGAAGTCATTCAGGTCTTCCTCGGCGTCAGCTATATCCTGTTCGGCCTTCAAAAGTTCGATGCGCGCTTCGGCCTCTTTCTGTGAAAACTCAAGCTGGCCCTCCATGAATTCGTCTTCGCCATCCTCAAATTCCTTAACGCCGTCCTCGTATTCTTTGAGTCCGTCCAAATATTCCTTTTCTCCGTCCGCGAGCTCGGCTTCACCCTTTGATATTTCGGCCGCCGCCTCGTTTAACTGTTCAAGCCCCGTGGCCCGCCCTTCATCCAGCTGCCTCTGCCCTTCCTGAAGCTCGGCCAGCGCCGCGTCCAGTTGCGCGCCCGCAGCCACAAGCTGGTCGGCCGCCGCGTAAAGCTCCGCACGTCCTGCGTCCAGCTGCGCGTAGCCGTTGTCCAGTTCGGCCTTGGCCGCGTCGAGCTGCGCCTGGCTCTCGTCAAGGTAGGCGCCGAAGCCCGCCGCCGCGGCGGAAGCCGCCGCCTGTGCCTCGGGGTTTTCAGGGTCGGACGTATAGTAGGACAGCGCCGCCGAAAGCTCGGGGTTTGTCCCTGCTATCTGCTGGGCTATGCCCGCGAGCGAAGCGATTGCGCCCGGGTCGTTCCCCATGGCCAAAAGCCCGTTTATGTTGTTGTAGAGTTCTATACCCTGGTTGAGCGCGGCGACCCCCTCGTCATACTGGGCCTGCCCTGCGCTCAGCTCCGCCTCAGCCTCGGCAAAGCGCGCCTCGGCCTCCGCCGCCTGCGCGTCGTACTGGGCCACGCCGTCGTTGTACTCCCTCACGCCCTCGTTGTACTGCGCGTAACCGTCGTCTATCTTGGCCTGGCCGTCCGCCATCTCGTTTTCAAATTTTATCCTGCCGTCCTCGTACTCGGCCTTGCCGTCATCGAGCTCCGCCCTGCCGTCCAGGAGCTTTTGCCCGGCATCCTCAAGTTCCTTTTTCGCGTCATCGAGCTTAACACGGTTTTCTTCCAGTTCGTCTTTGCCGTCGCTGAGTTCCACCCTCGCGTCTTCCAGCTCCTGGTAGCCATCGGCAACCTTGACCTTGGCGTCGGCAATCTCTTCGTGCGCGTCCTCCAGCACTTCGTCGTAGCGCACCTCGCAGCGCACCTCGCCAACCTCCTCCAGCGCGTCCATCACGCCTTCGAAAGTGTCCACATAGCCGTCGTCAAAGCGCGTCAGGCCATTTGTATCATTCACGACCGCGTAAACGTCCGTGTACGCCTCTATTGTGAATTCGTCCTGTGGCAGGTAAAAATACGCCTCCGCTTTACCGCTGCCCACGGTGCTCGTGCCCCGGTCGTCGGACATGTAAAGCGGGCTTTGCGCCACGCCGGTTATTTTATACGCCTCACCGGCTATAATGTCGCTGAGTTCATCGTCCGGACTGCCCGGCAAAAAATGCACCGTATCGCCTATAGCGTAGCCGTACTTCTCCATAAAATCAGGGTCTGCCATGCATTCGCCGCTGTTTTGCGGCGATTCGCCCTCAATGAGCGCCGGCCTGTTGATATTTCCACCGAAGGAGAGCAGTTTTACCGCGGCGTCCTCGTCCGTAAGGCGCGTCAATACATCCACGGAATAAGAAGGCTCGGCCTCTTTAATGCCGCTAACCCCGCGTATGGCGGCAAGGTCTTCGTCGTTGAAGCCTATGCCCGAAAGTATGTGGATGTCCATAAAGTTCAGACTGTCGAGGTACTTGTCGCCCGTCTCGCGCATGGCCGGGCCCGTGTACTTTATGCCCGCGAAAAAGGCGACGCCGATGACCGTTATCATGACGATCGCCAAGAAGCGGTTGAGAGTTTTGGCGAGCTGCCTCGCGCCGTCTTTTAAGAATACATTCTTCATAATGCCACTAAGCTCAAGGTCCGGCTCTTCTAACCTTCCCTGCTAACAACCTTTTCC
>JAVBSU010000140.1:0-5466 GCA_031556555.1 Christensenellaceae bacterium | reverse complement strand
GCGAACAGCGCCAGCGGCCGGAGGTTTATGCCGTACGCGTTCTCCACGAAGTCGATATTGCCGTACTTTGTGCTAATGTTCAGCACGGCGGCTATGCACGCTCCCGAGCCGGACGCGGCGCCCATCCACAGTACGTCGTGGTTGCCCCACTGTATGTCCACGCTGTGGTGCGTCATGAGCCGGTCTAAAATCACGTCGGCGTGCGGCCCCCGGTCGAAAATATCGCCCACCACGTGCAGCCTGTCCACCACCAGGCGCTTTATAACGCCCGCCAGCGCCGTGATAAAGGCGTCCGCGCGGTCTATGTCTATGATGGTCGCTATGATGTTGTCATAGTACTGCTGCTTGTTTTCAATTTCGTCGTTTGTGTTTAAAAGCTCTTCTATTATGTATTCAAAATCTTCGGGCAGCGCCTTCCTTACCTTTGAGCGCGTATATTTGGAAGCGCAGAAGCGGCACACCTCCACCAGCCTGTAGAGGGTAATCATGTACCATTCGCGAAGGTCTCCCGCCTGTTGCTTTAAATCCTCTATTTTGAGCTCAGGGTAGTAAATGAGGGTGCAAAGTTCGGTGCGCGTCCGGCTGTCCGCGGTTTTGGAGAACAGTATGTCCACCTTTTCGCGTATTACGCCCGAAGCGTTGTTAAGTATGTGGCAGAACGCCACATCCTCGCCGTGAATGTCGCTTATGAAGTGCTCCGTGCCCTTGGGCAGGTTCAATATGGCGCGCAAATTTATGATCTCCGTGCATACCGCCTGCACCGTCGGGTATTTGGACGATAAGAGTTCCAGGAACTTTTGGTCTTGAACAGCCATGGGCGCGCCACCTCGCAAATCATTATTTTCAAGAACATTATATCAATTTTTACCCGCGACCGCAATTTGACTGCCGGCTGAACGGCGGGATATAATAGTTCGATAGAGGATTCGTACTATAATCAAAGTATAAGGGGAGTATTTATATGGAAAAAGACATCGTGCTGGCCGGGGGCGCGAGGACTGCCATTGGATCGTTCGGCGGCAGCCTTGCGGACGTTCCGGCAACGGAACTCGGGGCGGCCGTGATAAGGGAATCATTGCGCCGCGCCGGGGTGGACGCTACGCGCGTGGACGAAGTGTACATGGGCTGCGTGCTGCAGGCGGGGCTGGGCCAGAATGTTGCCCGGCAGGCCGCGATGGGAGCAGGAATACCAATTGAAACGCCCGCGCTGACGGTTAATAACGTGTGCGGCTCCGCGCTGAAATGCGTAAACATGGCCGCGGCCGCCATAAGGGCGGGTGACGCCGGAATAATAGCCGCGGGCGGCGTGGAAAACATGTCCCGCGCCCCTTACGCGCTCAATAACGCGCGCTTCGGCTACAGGATGAACAACGGCGAGTTGGTGGATCTTATGATAGAGGACGCATTAAAGGACGCTTTCAACGGTTACCACATGGGCATAACCGCCGAGAACCTCGCGGAAAAGTACGGCATATCGCGCGAAGAGCAGGACGAATTCGCCGCGGCCAGCCAGCGCAAGTGCGAGCAGGCGTGGGAGAATGGAGCCTTTGACGATGAAATAGTTGCCGTTGAGGTAAAGCGGAAGAAGGAAACAATATCCTTTTCGCGTGACGAGTACCCGCGCTCCGGGGTAACGGCGGAAAGCCTTAGAAGGCTGCGGCCCGCCTTTAAACCGGACGGCACTGTGACGGCGGCCAACGCCTCGGGCATAAACGACGGGGCCGCGTCCATATTCGTTATGGACGGCGGGACGGCGCGCAACCTGGGGGTTATGCCGCAGGCGAGGATAGTGGCCTACGCGTCCGCCGGGGTGGAGCCCGGGATAATGGGCATAGGCCCGGCCGAAAGCACCCGGCTGGCGCTCAAAAAAGCGGGGCTTGGAATGGACGACATTGACCTTATAGAAGCGAACGAAGCTTTCGCGGCGCAGGCGCTGGCGGTTGCGAAAGAGCTTGAATTGGACATGTCCAAGGTCAACGTAAACGGAGGCGCGATCGCGCTGGGGCATCCGGTGGGGGCTTCGGGATGCAGGATACTTGTAAGCCTGCTGTATGAGATGGAGCGGCGCGGCGCGAAGTACGGCCTCGCGACGCTGTGCGTGGGCGGCGGTATGGGAGTAAGCACTATAGTCGAAAACCTTAGATAACCGGAAGGGCTGTTTCTTGAAAACGCGAACGAAATACTGGAGGTTGAACATGAATAATACTATATAAACGACATAAGTTGTCTATAAATCAAAATACGGAAGCACCAAGAAGTACGCGGAGTGGATAGCGGCGGAGCTCAATTACTATTGCCTTGCTCTTTGCGCCCCGCTTCTAAACCATCTTCCGCGAGGCACGCTGCGCAAAGCCCGGAATCCATATGAAAATCATCGTCGCATACCCACTTTGCGCAGCGGCGGCAACGGTTAAAGTGCAGCCGCGCTTCATAAGAAGCCTTTTCCAGCGCAAGCCTGTACGCGCCGCGGCGTGAATGGCGGAGGCAGGGGCGCAGCTCCTTAGCTATTCCGGCGCGGCTTATCGCGGAGGAACAATAAGGCCTTTGGCATATATCGCAAAAAAATGTGAATGAGAATTCCCTGCCGTTACTGTTATCTTCGAATTTTCGGGTGAACGGCTTTATCATTTGCATCACCTCGATCGGCAACCGCCGGCCTCATCATAAATCATTTTTGCCGCCCATGCATCCCCATCTTCCTCAACAGGCAGTTTATTTTTTGTTTAGAGCCCGGATCGCCCGAAGAACGCGGTTTTGCATACGTTCAATGCCCTAGCCGCACGGCTAACAAAAAAATAAACCTGCCGTTTAGTTTTTTGGTGATGTACTTTTTAGCAAAAAGAGCAATAATGTATCAAGGTATTATGTGAATTATCGTAAAAGACAGAGGAGAAAAAACATGGTGAAAAACAAGGCTTTAATTTTTATTGCCCCGGTGCTGCTGATGCTCTTTTGCTCCGGCTACACAAACGCCGCCGCCACGCAAAAAGCGGCTGCGCTGACAGGCGCGCTTACGGCTGAAGACGCCGTATTCTACAGCGAAGGCAGCGCCGTTATTCTGCTCCGGGACACGCTTAAGGATGTTGAGCGCGCTCTTCCGCAAGGGGAGCTTTACGCGCCGGACGGGCTTGAAGGGGAAAAGGATTGGCTGGACGTAGTTTCCTGGGACACGGACACGGCCCAGCTGCAATTCAACTATATGGACGGAGAGTGGATTTTATCGTACATATGGAGCAACGAAAGCATCGAGAGCGCGCGCGGCGTGAGCGTCGGATCGACGAAAAAAGATGTGGTAAAAGCGTACGGGAAAGGCAAGCTGACCGAGTGGACGGAGGGCGAAGGGGGCGATTCCAGCACCCTGACTTATTACTACGAACTCGAGGATATGCCGCCCGCGTACATGGACTTCTGGCTGAACGCGGCGGGCAAGGTCGAAGCTATAACGGCAGGCCTTGTGGACGATACGGTTGGAGCATGAAATAATACGATTATTGGAGGTCACAGAATGGCAAATGATCTGTTCGGGGGTTTGGGGAACTTATTCAAGGGCTTTATGCCAAAGGACGACCCAGCCGTGAAGCTTATGGACGCGCAGGGCGACATAGACGGCCTTAGGCGGCAGGAGACAGAAATTTATGCTGAAGTAGGGAAAAAGGCCATGGCTGAAGACGCGGGGAGGTATTCCGAATACGCCAACCGGCTCAGGATGGTGCGGGAGGAGATCGAGCGGGCGGAACAGGCGCTTAAGGCCGCCCAAACTGAGAGCGAAGCCAAAAAGATAGAGGAAGCAAAGGGCACTTGCCCTGAATGCGGGCACAAGAACCCGGAGGGCACGAAGTTTTGCCAGGAATGCGGGTGCAAACTTGCCTTGAGGACCGACTGCGTATCCTGCGGCGCGGCCTTCGCGCCGGGAACGCGCTTTTGCGGGGCGTGCGGCGCAAAGCAGCCGGAGGAATAATAATGGCGTCCTATAAGCAAGCATGCAACAACTGCGGCGTTCTCATCGACCGAGACGCGCGGTTTTGCCCGAATTGCGCCAGCGCCAGCCCGTTCGTGCAGTCCTGTCCGTCCTGCCTGCGCGAGATTGGGAAAAACGAAGCAGTGTGCGCGGGTTGCGGCCGTCCGCTATATATAGAGTGCCCGTACTGCGGGAGGCGGACGTTTGTGCAGGCGGACTGCGAGCAGTGCGGGGAAAGCCTTATGGTTATTTGCGCGAACGCGCGCTGCGGCGTGATGCAGTTTTTTGAAAACGAAAAATGCACAGCCTGCGGCAAGAAAATCAAATCAAGGAAGCAATGATGTATTTATCTCAACGCAAGCGTACGATATTTGGAGGCAGGCCGGTGATGCAGCGAGCGAGGCGCGGAGGCGTACTTTAAACGTACGCCGCACAAGCTGAGTCGAAGCCAAGCGCCGGGATGCGCCTAAGAGCGTGCGCGGAACAGGAGCAAATAAATTGCTAAAATCATTCACGAGAAATTATGAAGATAATTCAACCGAATCCGGGTTCCAGTTTACGTTTTACTGCGACAACTGCCGCGACGGCTACCGGAGCTCGTTCATACAGTCTGAAACATACAAGAAGGGTAAGGGCCTGCGCGGCCTGGCGCAGGGAGCGGGCATTCTCGGAAGCCTGTTCGGGGGGGCTGCGTCCAACGCTGGCTACGCCATGCAGCGCGGCGGCGACGTATTGTCCGAACGCTTTGAGGGGCGCAGCCCGGAATGGATGAAGGAGCATGAGCGCGCCTTTGAGCTGGCGCAGAACGAGGCTATGCAGCACTTTCACCGCTGCCATTCGTGCAGCAGCTACGTCTGCGACGCCTGCTACAACGAGGACGAGGGCCTGTGCGTGGCATGCGCGCCCCGGCAGGAAGTTTATGTCGCCAAAAAGCGCGCGGACGCGATGCGGCGCAACATTGACGAAGCGGCCGAAAGCGCCAGCGTATGGAGCGGCGCGATAGAGAGCAAAACGACGGTGTGTCCGCAGTGCGGAAAACCAGCGGGCAGCGGAAAGTTCTGCAACAACTGCGGAGCCTCCATGGCGCTTAACGTATGCCCGCAATGCGGTAAGGAGAACGCGCAAAGCGTGAAGTTCTGCAACCACTGCGGCGCGTCCATGATGGCCGCCGCCCAACCGGCGGCCTGCCCCGGCTGCGGGGCGAGCGCGGAGCCGGGCGTGCGCTTTTGTGGGGAGTGCGGGCAGAAACTCTTTTAGGATAGAGGGAGGGATGATATATGAAAAAACTGGTTTGCATAGCGCTTATACTGTGCGTAACGCTATCGTTTGCCGGGACGGCGTATGCGGAGGAACAGCCGCCCGTGGTCGTGGACGATATAGTCACGGAGCCCCCGGCCGTCGACGGCGGCGCGCAAACGGTTCCGGACGGTCAAGCCCGGCCGGTTGGCGGCGAAACCGGAATGGAAGTGGTGGAAGCTGAAACGGCTGCCAATGAAACGGAGGCGGAA
>JAVBSU010000087.1:0-4880 GCA_031556555.1 Christensenellaceae bacterium | reverse complement strand
CGCAAACTCGGCGGAGCCGGTGCTTATCCCGCTCACATCCCTCACAAATCCCAGCAAATAGAGTACGTAAATGTAGAGCGGAGGGTAGTCGGCAAAGAAATCGCCGTTGTAAAAATTGCCCATCCCGCCCGCGTAGACGTTGTCCGCCCAGGCCCTGAAACAGTTCACGTCCGTGACATAGCCGGGCATGGCGTACGCCATGGGGATCCTTATAACCAGCGCGAGCGCGCACAGGACCGCAAAAACGCCTATGTACGAGCGCCCGGAGTCTTTCTTAAGCGGCGCGCGCTGCGTGCGCTGAAGATACTGCATCACACAAAGGAAAATCACGCCCACCACTATCATAAATATCAAAAATTCGTTCTGCTGTTCCATGTTATCCATATGCATTATGCCTCAAACGCGCTCTTTATATAGTTAACGCTGTAGTATCCCCTTTCTCCTGTAACTTCCGCTACGTCAAAGCGGAAGTTTTGATCCGTAAGCCGCTCCAGCATTATGTAATGCTGCGCCGCCGTTATTATTTTCCTCATTTTCGCCCGCGTGACAGCGTCGGCCGGAGTCCCGTACTTAGCGCCCGTCCGCGTCTTCACTTCCACGAAAGCTATGGTTTCGCCATCTTTGGCGATTATGTCTATCTCGCCGCCGCGGCAGCGGTAATTCCTCGTCAAAATTTCCATGGAGTTTTTCCGCATATAGCCACATGCGGTCTCCTCTCCTTCGTCCCCTATTTCACGCCTGCTCATGTGTTTTTCGCCGCGTGCGCACCCCACTCGCGGGACGCGTCGAAGTTTTTCAGGAAGCTTTTCCTGTGTATTTCAAGCACTCCGTACTTTTTTATGGCTTCGTAATGGGCCTTTGTGCCGTAGCCTTTATGGCTCTCAAAAGCGTATTCCGGATACTTTTCGCCGTATTCCCGCATTATGTTGTCGCGGGTCACTTTTGCTATTATGGACGCCGCGGCGACCGCGTAAACTTTCGTGTCCGCCTTTACCATCGACGTATACGGCAGATCGGTATTGAGCTCCATCGAATCAGTGTAAACATGATCCGGCCGCGTCTCCATAGCCCCGAGTGCCAGCATGAAAGCTTTCCGCGCCGCGTTCAATATATTTATATCGTCTATTTCGTCCTGCCATACTATGCCCGTCTTGTACTCCACCGCCCGTTCGGCTATAAGGCAATAAAGCTCCCCGCGCTGTTTTTCCGTAAGCTGCTTGGAATCGTTCACGCCCATTATCAAGCCCTCCCTGGGCATAATGACGCACGCCGCCACCACCGGGCCCGCGAGCGGCCCGCGTCCGGCTTCGTCAATACCCGCTATGAGGTATTCGCCTTTAAGCCAGTGGGCGCGCTCCACATACGTGAGCTCACGAAGTTTCATCCGTTGTTTCTTTTCCCTTTCACTCATCCGGCGCTTCAAGCGATATCCTCCCGAGCACACCGTTTTTAAACTCGTCCAAAACCGTCTTTGCCGCCCTCTCCATGTCGGGCGCGCCACCTTTCATTAGAAAGCCCCTTTTAGCGCTTATATCCGCCAGCACGCCGTTAGCGTCTTCTTTTAGGGCGCTTAGCCCGTATCTCTCCACGAGCATCTCGGGCTTCACCGCCATAAGCCGCCCGACAAGGTAATGCGCCAACGCCTCCTCGTCCAGCACTTCGGTTTTTATGCTTCCTATAAGCGCCACGACCGCGCCCGTCTCCTCGTCGCCGAACTTGGGCCAGAGCAGTCCGGGCGAATCCATTATTTCGAGATAGTCGCTTATTTTTGCCCATTGCAGGCCTTTTGTTACTCCCGGCTTGTTGCCTTCCTTGAGCTTCTTCTTTCCCAACAACCTGTTCAACACCGCGGATTTCCCAACATTGGGTATGCCCGCCACCAGCGCCCGGAGCGTCTTGTTGACGCCCTTTTTCCTGTATTTCGCCAGCAGGGCGCTTCCCGCGCCGGCTATGCCTTTTTTAAGGATCTCGGGCTTGTCCATCACCGCCGAAAACGCGAGCGCTGTGGCTCCGCTCTTTTTGAAATACTCTATCCAGTGCGCGGTGACCGCGTCATCCGCGAGATCGGATTTATTGAGCACGTACATGCGTTCCTTACCGCTGAACAGCCCGTTGAAATCCGGGTTCAGCGAGCTTTTGGGCGCGCGGGCGTCCAGAACTTCAACAACAATGTCTATAAGCTTTAACTTATCCGCCAGCTGCCTTTTGGCCTTGGTCATGTGGCCCGGATACCATTGTATATCCATAAAGCCTATTCCCGCATGGCGCGCAGGACGAGAGCGTAGAGTTCACCGCCCTCTTTAAGGCCCATGTAAGTTTCCATTACGTATCCGAGGCCCTTGCCGTTCATAGCAGACTGTATCTCCATCGCCGCGGGGTCGGATGGATTGTCATAGCTAATCGCGGCCGTTATCCCGTCCACGATGCGCCCCGGCGCTACTCCCACTGAGAGGCAATAAAGCGCCGCGCCCGTCAGGCGGTCGTTGGCCCTCAGTTTGCGCACAGGGTCGTTTGCCACGCGCACCACGGTGTCCTTAAGCGCCCTGTTGGCAAACCGTTTTAAAAGGTCGTGCTTGTGCTCCACGAGCGAAATCTCGTCCGCGTTTGGAAATTCTTTAATAAGCGCCCGTATCACGGAATCCATCGCCTCGCCCGCCGCGTCTTTTATCGCTTCGTCGCCCACGGCCTGCCATATGTATTCATAGTGCAGCGGCCAACCCTTATAAGCGCACAGCGCGTGCGACATATTGTGCATGAACAGCTTGCGCTTAACAAAAAAATCGAAGGGAGAGAAAGGCTCCAGCCCCACGAGGCCGGGGATTCCGGCCTTGAACCCTTTGCTGTCCACAGGCAGCCGCGCGTATTCCTCCACCACTATCTGGAGCGGGTCTTCCGCCCGTTGTTCGGGGGTCAGCGGCGGCACCATGCGCCCTATGGATGCCTTTACGAGGCCCAGGTTCGCGTCCGCCCATTTTTGTTCATCAGCGCTGAGTTTTTCGTATATGTACTTGCGCATAACTTTGTCGGCGTCTATCTGGTTTTCCGCCAGGATTATGTCCAGCGGGCCGCCCGCCATGCGCAGCCTTACGGCCTTAGCGATATTTTCAGCTATATACGGCATAACGTTTACGCCGACGGCCGTTGCCATTATATCACAGGCCGCAATGCGCACAGCCGCCTCTTCCGAGCGAGCGTCCACCGCTGAAACGTTTTTAACCGTCTCAACTGTTTTCGCGTCGTCCGAAACTATAGTAACGCCGTATTCGCCCCGCGCGTTCATCTCGGATATCAGTACGTCGTCCACATCGATAAAGCAGACTTCGTACCCGCTGTCGGAGAACACTTTGCCGATAAATCCCCTGCCGATGTTTCCCGCTCCGTACATAACAGCTTTTTTCATTTATACCACTCCTAAACAAAAATAAGCGCACGCCGCCTGCGCCTACAGGTTCTCGCTTATAACTACGCGCGTCCTTGACGCCGTGTCTTCCAACGCGGACTCCGAGTCGCCGGAAAAGTGATCGTACAGGCGTTTTACCGACTGGTAGCCCTGGTCAAAAGGCTCCTGGCAGACCACATAATCTATTACGCCGCTGTCAAGGTATGGCCTTGCCGCCAAACCCTCGTCGTGGCATACGACCCTTATGTTGTTTTTTCGCCGGCCGTCGAATTCGCTTATTGCCCGGCAAACGCCTCCCACTCCGCCCGCGGTTATGTAAACGGCGTTTATCTCATCGTGTGCGTTAAGCCTGTCCGTAGTTTTTTCGTAGGCGATTTCGTCCGCGCCTTTCGCTTCGAACATGTCTGTCAGCCGGTATTCAACTTTGCGTCCGCGCAGCGCCTGGTGAAAACCCAGTATGCGGTCGTTTTGCGCCCTGTCCTTCCACGCGCCGTTCACTATCAGTATATTGAGCGCCCGCTCGTTTTTGCACAGGGCTAAAAGCCCTCCGGCAGTGCGTCCTTCGTTGATATTGTCGCCGCCAAAGTGGCAGAGGCCGTTTATCTTTGACAGCCTTCTCCCAAGCGTCGCTACGGGAAGGCCCGAATCATTGATCAGGTTTACCCTTTTCTGGATCTCGGGAGCGTCCGGCGCCGCCACGCAGAGCACGTCAAGCCCCTTGTTCGCCATCTCGCAAATGGTGCTTAGGTAGTCGTGAACCAAGTCGCCCGAATTGTCTATAACACCCATCACGACCGTCTTCAGGCCAAAGCCGGTGAGTTCTTCTTCCGCGCGCCTTATCCCCTCCATCACAGCCCCGTAGAACCCGTCGCCGCCGCCCGGCAGGACGTAGCCGATAACCACGGGTGCGCCGCCCTCGGCAAGCAACCTGCCCGCCTTATTGGGAATATAGCCAAGCTTCCTTATGGCTTTTTTTATCTCTTCTTCAACTTCCGGCCGGACTTTTCCCCGGTTGTGCAGAACACGGTCGACCGTTCCTCTCGATACGCCCGCCTCTTCCGCGATTTGCTTGATAGTAACCGCCATATAAATATACTTCCCTTATACTCCTTACATGCGTCAACCCGCCGCGGCACGCACGGTTTAGTCTATATTATTTACATTTAAATGTCAACAAAGCGGGCCCTACGCCGCCTTGTTCGCCCCTTCGTAATCCTGGCTCCAGTTTTCCTCGTAGAGATAGTTATCTATAAAGCTCCCCAGTTCTTGCATTCTCCCCGGCGCGAACGGGCTTACAAGCCCTACGCTCTCCACAAGCTCTATGAAGGGCAGTTCGTGGCTTTCTTTCAACATTTTGAAGTACTTATCCAGCGCCGCCTGCGGGTTTTCGAGGTAGGTTTCCCAAAGCTGGAAAGCGACGTCCATCGAGGTTGCGTACGCGATCGTGTAAAAAGGCATTTCGTAAATATGCGATATTGTC
>JAVBSU010000115.1:0-5317 GCA_031556555.1 Christensenellaceae bacterium | reverse complement strand
CCGAACTGCGGCGCATGAAGGCGGGCGGCGCCCTCTCGGCAGTAGAGCTTTTGCGGGTGTCCGGCGTTATGAAATCGGCCAAACACTCGTCCGCGCTCAAAAGCGACGAGAGCGCGAGCGTTATCCCCATGATGGCGCGCGGCCTTGTCTACGACGACGCTTTCATACGCAGAATGGACGAGTGCGTCATTTCCGATACCGAAATCGCGGACGGCGCTTCCTCCGAGCTCACGCGTATAAGGAGGGCCATAAGGCGCGAGAACGAGCTGATACGCGAAAAGCTGCAGTCACTCGTGCGGGGCAACCCTAAATACTTGCAGGAAGCGCTCGTGACGCAGCGGAACGGCAGGTACGTCATCCCGGTAAAATCTGAGCACAAGGGCGACGTTTCCGGCATCGTCCACGAAAAGAGCGCGTCGGGCGCCACGCTGTTCGTCGAACCCGCAAGCGTCGTCGAAGCCAACAACCGGATACGAGAACTCGAGGGCGCACAGGCGGCGGAGGAAGCCCGGATACTAGCGGAGCTCTCCGCCATGGCGTCCGCCTACAGGGATGAACTCAGGGAGGACGTCCGCGTACTCACCGAACTCGACCTCCTCTTCGCCAAAGCCTCGCTGGCAAGGGAAATGAACGCCAGCCCGGTGGAGTTTAACGAATGCAATGAAATAGATATAAAAGAAGGCCGCCATCCCCTTATCGACAGGGACAAGGTCGTGCCCGTCAGCATACGCATGGGCGGAGGGGTAAGCGCCCTAATCGTCACCGGACCCAACACCGGCGGTAAGACGGTCACCCTGAAACTCGTAGGGCTTTTCGCCGTTATGGCGCAGTCCGGCCTGTTCGTGCCCGCGCAGGCGGCCGTGCGTATCCCCGTTTTTGACGGGTTTTACGCGGATATCGGAGACGAACAGAGCATAGAGCAGTCGCTCTCCACTTTCTCGGCGCATATGAAGAACGTTATATTCGCCGTAAAGCACGCCGACACCCGTTCGCTCGTACTTCTTGACGAGCTGGGGGCGGGCACGGATCCTCAGGAAGGCAGCGCGCTGGCGCAGGCCGTCCTCGAATACCTGCACAAAAAAGGCTGCCTCATAATAGCCACCACCCACATAGGCGAGCTTAAAGCTTTCGCAGTTAAGCACGAAGGCTTTGAGAACGCGAGCATGGAATTCAACGCGGCGACGCTTACGCCCACGTACAGGCTCATCATGGGCGTGGCGGGCAGTTCGAACGCGCTCACTATATCGAAGGCGTTGGGGCTCCCCGGGGACATAGTGGAGTCCGCGCAGGGCTTTATGCGCAGCGAAGCCGTAGAGTACGGCAGGCTGCTGGAATCGGCGGAAAAGGCCCGGTCCAAAGCCGCAAAGAACCTCAAAAAAGCCGACGAGATGCTCAAACAGGCGCGCCAGGAGAAGGAGCGGGCCGAGCAAATAGCGGAAAAAGCGTCGGAAAAGCGAAAGAAAGTGCTTGAAAAAGCAAACGAGAAGGCTATCGAGATAATAAATGACGCAAAGGACGCGGCCGAGGAAGCCATCGGCCAGGCCAAAAAACTTAAGGACAAGCCCGAGGCCGAGCGCACCAAGCTTACCAAGGAAGTCCGGGACAAATTAAACGGCCAGCGGCACTACGTTGAAAAACACCGGAAGTTCCAGCGCACGGCGCAGCCGCTGGATGAAGACAATATAAAAGAAGGCGACAGCGTGCTGATAATACCCATGGACATACCGGCCACAGTGCTTGAGCCCCCGGACAAAAAAGGCATGGTGAAGCTTCGCGCGGGCATAATGAACACCGAAGTCCACTACTCCGGCCTCGCACGCACGGAAAGCGCTGGCCCGGAAAGCCAGAAAAAGCTGATGAGCCGGGTGGAGCTGTCCACAAGGCGGGACATATCGATGTCGCTCGACCTTCACGGCAAGAACGTTGACGACGCTTCGGTCATCATAGACAAATACCTGGACGACGCCTTCCTCTCCGGCTTGAAGCAAGTGACCATAGTCCACGGCAGGGGCACCGGAGCTCTCCGCCAGGGAGTGCAGCGGCATTTGAGGCGGCACCCGCACGTAAAGAGCATGCGGGCCGGCGCTTATGACGAGGGCGGCATAGGCGCGACGGTCGTCACGCTCAAATGAGCGTGTTTTGATATGCTCTCACTGTGGTATATTAATAAATATGTAATAAGACTTTATTATAAATTTTTCTAGATATTGAAAGGCGGTTAGGGTATGGCAAAGCAGAATATACTTATCATAGATGATGACAAGAACATTCGCGAGGTGGTAAAGCTCTATTTGAGGAAAGAGGGCTACGAAGTTACGGAGGCGGCGGACGGCGCTATCGGCGTAGACCTCTTTTTCGGCAAGCCGTACGACCTCGTCCTTCTGGACATAATGATGCCCGTAATGGACGGCATGGAGACAATAAAGAAAATACGCGCGAAATCCAACGTTCCCGTCATCATGCTCACTGCCAAGGGCGAGACCTTCGACAAGGTGCTGGCGCTTGAGCTCGGGGCGGACGACTACATAGTAAAGCCCTTCGACCCAAAGGAGATGGTCGCGCGGGTAAAGGCCGTTATAAGGCGCAGCACGCAGGAGGAAAAATCTGACGTGCTGGAGTACCCCGGCCTCAAGATCGATATGCAGAACTACCAGGTCATGTACGAGGGCAAGGAGCTTCAAATGCCGCCCAAAGAGATAGAGCTTTTATACTTCCTCGCGTCGCGCCCAAACAAAGTCTTCACACGCGACCAGCTTCTGGAGCAGGTCTGGGGCTTTGAGTACTTCGGCGATTCGAGAACGGTCGACGTCCACATAAAGCGCCTCCGGGAAAAATTCAAGGAAAACGAGCCCTGGCACATAAAGACAGTGTGGGGCGTGGGCTATAAATTCGAAGTGTAGCGGCGAAGGCGCGCTTATTTACTAAAGATAATCCGAAAAGGAGAAGAATAGCAGGCTGGATCGAAGCTTCGCAAGGCAAGGAAGTAGAAATTGTGTATGAGGGAGCGTATCAAAACATACGTGACCGAAATACGCAGTTTCGCTGACACAGTATTGCGGAGTTCTTGGACAGCCTGATAGGGTATGTTTAAAACGGTTTTTGGAAAAATGATGGTGCTCTTTCTGGCCATAATAATGGTTTCGTTATTTATTTCAGGCATGATGATGAGCCAGATAATGCGCCAGTCGTACGAAGATGAAAGTGACAGCCAGATGGTCGCGACAGCCAGGGATGTCGAAGCCTGGTATCTGTTTTACAACGAGGGCAAAATAACTTCCGAACAGCTCAAAAAGCGGCTGGACGCCATAGCCATGACAAACCAGGACTCCATTTGGGTCGTCCAGTTCGACAACCAGGTTATGGGGTTCGGCGAGACCAACACGAGTGAAGGCGTGGACCTCAACGAAATCGAGCTCTACTACAACAGCATGGTGGACACGCTCAACGAAAGCGAAGGCCGCCCGGTACGCCTTGCCATTCAGGAATCCAACCCCTTCAACACTCCCATAATAACCGTGGCGCTTCCCATTACTTACTCCGACGGCTCAATGGAATACATATTCATAAACAGGCGCGTCAGCACGCTTGACGCGTCGCTGATCAACATATACCGCCAGATAGTGCTTTCCGTGGCCATAGCCGCTGTCATGGCAATAATACTGACATACATCTTCACGCGGTACATGCTGCGGCCGTTGGGTATAGTTACAAAGGGCGCCAGGCAGCTCGCCCGCGGGCACTTCGATATCTGGCTGGAAGTCAGATCCGAAGACGAGATCGGCCAGCTGGCCGACACCTTCAACTCGGTGGCGCGCGACCTGAAAAAATACGAGCAGACTCGCGACAGCTTTGTGGCGGACGTTTCACACGAACTGAGGAGCCCCCTTACATCCGTACAAGGGCTTGTCCAGGGCGTTATGGACGGTACCATACCCGAAGACGAAAAGCTTCATTACCTGGGAGTCGCGCTGGACGAGACTAAGCGCCTCAACTCGCTCATAAACAACATGCTCGACCTCGCCAAAATGGAGTCCGGCCAGTTTCCATTGCAGCTTGAGGATATTGAAGTGAACGAGCTCATAAGGCGCGTCCTCATAACATTCGAAAGCAAAATAGACGTTAAGAACCTTATGGTTGAAGTGGAGTTCGCGAACGACAAGGAGTACGCGACAGCCGACATGAACCAGATAATACAAGTCGTGCACAATATAATGGACAACGCTATAAAGTTCGCTGATTACGGCGGGCGGCTGCGAATATCAACGCTTTCCACCGAGGATAAGGTTTTTGTCAGCATAAACAATTCCGGCGAACCCATACCCCGCGAAGTGATCCCCTACCTGTTCGACCGCTTTTACAAAGGCGACAAGTCGCGCACGAGGATCAGGGAGGGCGCGGGCATCGGCCTCTCCCTAGTAAAAAAGATATTGGAAGAGCACCGCCAGAAGATTTGGGTGGAGTCGGACCGCATCGGAGGCACTACATTTACGTTCACTTTAAATAAAACTGAAAAATAGTTCCCTTATTTTTAACGAATCATTCACAGTTCTGTCACAAAAAAACATTATGATTTACTCAGTCAAAAAAATTTGGAGGAAATATATATGAACGAATTTTATTCCAACGACAATAAAGAACAAAAAACAATTGATGAACCCCAGATGACCGGCGGTGAGCCGCCCAAGTCCAACAAGAAAAGGACCAAGGGCATTATTGCCGCTTGTGTCGCCACAGGCATAATCGCAGGAGCATTCCTCACAGGTTTTGCCATGAACCAGAAGCCCACGCTGCCCGTGCCGGCGGATGCGCTTACATCGGCGGCTTTTATGTCCGACACCGAGGCGCCGCCGCTTCCCAAGGATGACGGGCAATCCCAGCCCGACGCTCCCGCGCAGGACAGCGCTCCCGCTGTGGACGAATCGCAGTTGGCGCCGCTTCCGGGCAGCCCTGACGCAAAGGCTGACGAAAATATCCAGCCCGAAGCCCCGGCAGCCGGCGAGCAGGCCCAGCCCGCGGATGAAATCGCTGACGGCGACACAGTCAAGAGCATCGACGGAGACACCGCCAACCCCGTGCCCGCGATAGCGGAACAGGCCAAGAAGAGCGTTGTTACTGTGGAAACTTACGTAAAGACGCTCGAGTCGGGCCAGGCTCCCATAGAGCAGGCCGTATCGTCCGGTTCCGGCTTTGTGATTTCCGAGGATGGGTACGTTCTTACAAACAACCATGTTGTGGCGAACGGCAACCTCGTAAAAGTCAAGACGCAGGACGGCGATGAGTACTCGGCAGAGATCGTCGGCACCTACGCGCCCGCTGA
>JAVBSU010000220.1:0-4504 GCA_031556555.1 Christensenellaceae bacterium | reverse complement strand
ATTGTTGCACTTAGGGCAACGAATCTGGTAAGATTTCTGCATTGAGACTTTGCTCCTTTCTGGGAGGTAAATGTTTTGTTGCAGAAACATGATACCAGAAAGGCTTGCAGGGTCTCAATTTTCATTTAACTTTACAGAACGAAATCATAAAAAGGGAGAAGCATTGTTGATCTATCTCGATAACGCGGCGACGACGAGGCCGCTCGATGAATTGAACGGCGTCTACGAGCTCTACGCCGGTAAAATGTGGCAAAACCCCTCCGCGCTCTACGCTCCGGCGGTGGAAGTGCGGACTGAAATGAAAAAGGCCGAGCGGATGCTTCTAAAAGCCTTTGGGTCGGAAGAATGCAAGTGCTTTTTTACGGGAAGCGGCACTGAGGGCGCGAATACCGTAGTGCTGAGGGGCGCGCGCAGGAAGAAGAATATGAACTACGTCTGCGGCGGGGCGGAACATCCCTGTGTGGCGGAGGCTTTCAAGTCTCTGGAAGAACAGGGCAACGAGGTCAGGTACGTTAAACCGTACAAGGACGGATACGTGAGCGCGGACAGCGTTGCGGACCGCGTGGACGCGGACACTGCGCTGGTGAGCGTCATGCACGTAAACAACGAGACGGGGGCGAAGAACGACATACGGGCCATCGCGGCCATGGTAAAGGCGAAAAACTCCCGCGCCCTGTTTCATTCGGACGGCGTGCAGGCGTTTTTGAGGGAAGAGCTGCCCGGCGTGTCCAACATAGATTACTATACTGTCAGCGCGCATAAAATCCATGCCCACAAGGGAACGGGGGCGGTATTCTACCGGCGCGGCGCGCCGCTGAAGCCATACCTGCTGGGAGGCGGGCAGGAAAACGGGCTGAGGTCGGGGACGGAGAACACGCTGGGCGTATTCTCCTTCGCGTACGCGGCCGAATGGCTGCAAAGCAGGCGGGAGGAAGCAAAAGAAAAGTTCGAAGCTTTGCGCGGGGAATTGCTGTACGGCCTGTCGGGAATAAGCGGCATGAGGCTGATCGGCCCGGAGGAAGAAGAACGGCGCTGCGCGCACATAGTAAACCTTTCCTTTGAAGGAATAAACGGCGAAACGCTGCTGCATTCGCTCGAGGCGGAGGGCGTTTATATATCGACCGGCGCGGCCTGTTCGTCCAAGAAGGGGAAGCCGAGGCTGGCCAGAATGCTTGGGATCGGCGAGAGCGTCGCGGCGGGGGCGGTAAGGATAAGCTTTTCCCTTTTCAATACTGTTGATGAAATACGCGCCGCCTGCAAGCTTATAGAAAAAAACGTTGGGGCGCTCAGGCGCTATTCGAGGGTTTAAGATGATATTATTAATAAGGTACGGTGAAATACATTTAAAAGGGCTCAACCGCCCGCACTTTGAAATGCTGCAGAGAAAGGCGATAGTGCGCGCGCTACGGGAATTCCCGGACGCGAAGGTATATAAGGGGCAGGGCAGGTTTTACGCCGGCGGCATAAGCGATGCCGACATGCCGCGCGCCGTTGCGAAGGCGGCGAGGGTTTTCGGCCTGCATTCGGTTTCGCCCGCGATCGTGGTGGAAAAAGACGCGGACGCGATTGGCGATGCGCTCATTGGGCTCATAAAGGAACAGATGGCGAAGAAGGGGATTAGCAAAGCCACATTCAAGGTGGAGGCGAAGAGGGCGGATAAGCGATTTCCAATGGGGTCGATGGAGCTGAACGCATACCTTGGCGGCTACATATTAGACCGCGTACCCGGCCTTTCGGTGGACGTGCATTCGCCAATGATAACCCTCTACGTTGAGGTCAGGGACGAGTGCTGCGTATATACGGAGAAGATCCCGGCCGCGGGCGGCATGCCGCAAAAGAGCAACGGCCGCGCCATGCTCCTACTGTCCGGAGGTATAGACAGCCCGGTCGCGGGCTACATGATAGCTAAAAGGGGAGTGGAGCTCAACGCCGCGCATTTTTTCAGCTTCCCCTACACCAGCGAGGCGGCCAAACAGAAAGTGCTCGACCTGGCTGGGATAGTCGGCGGATACGCGGGCAGGATATTCGTCCACATGGTTCCGTTTACCGATATACAGACGCTCATACACGAAAAGTGCCCGCCCGAGATGATGGTGCTCATAATGCGCCGCTTTATGATGAGGATAGCCGAACGCCTGGCCGTGCAGAACGAGTGCGGCGCGCTGGTGACCGGTGAAAGCCTGGGGCAGGTGGCCAGCCAGACGATGGAGAGCCTGATAGTGACGAACAGCGTGGTGGGCATGCCTGTGTTCCGTCCGCTGATAGGTATGGACAAGAGCGAGATAATAGAAATTTCCAAGGATATAGGCGCGTACGAGACGTCGATATTGCCGCACGAGGACTGCTGCACCGTTTTCGTTCCCAAACACCCGCTCACCCGTCCCAAGACCGACAGGATAGCCGCGGCCGAATCAGCGCTGGCGGTGGAGGCGCTCGTCGAGGAAGCGGTAAGCAAGGTTGAAAGGATAGTGGTATGAATATAACAGTGGACGAGCGGGGCGCTTCGCGCGTGGCGGTAGTCGGGGGCGGGGGCGTGGTGGTAAAAAGCGTAAACGACGCGCTGGATCTTATGGCGGAGGCGAGGCACGTACACAATTGCGGCAAGATGCTCATCGACAGGTACGCGTTTCCCCAGGATTTTTTCGACCTCAGCACCATGAAACTGGGCGAAGTGCTGCAAAAGTACACAAACTACAGCTTCGTAGTCGCCATAACCGGCAGCTTTGACGACATGAACAGCAAAAGCCTTGACGCGTTCATGCTGGAATCCAACCGCAAGGGCGATATGGTACTGTTTATTCCCTCAAAAGAAGAGGCGCTTGACACACTGCACAAAATAAATCCCTGAATCGGGAATATTTTTTCTAAAAAGAGTCCAAAATGGGCATGCGGTATGATATACTCTTTTGTAAGAGAACGGCAAAGGAGTGAAGCGGCATGGAATTGGAATTGATGGATAAGCTTAAAATACTGGCGGACTCGGCCAAGTACGACGTGGCCTGCACTTCCAGCGGGGTGGACAGGACGGCGCAGCGCGGCGGCCTTGGGAGCGCCGTGGGCTGCGGCATATGCCACAGCTTCGCGGCGGACGGCAGGTGCGTGTCCCTGCTAAAGGTGCTCATGACCAACTCCTGCATATACGACTGCAAGTACTGCGTCAACCGCCGGTCGAACGACACGCCGCGCAGCCGGTTTACCCCTAGGGAGCTCGCGGACCTCACCATACACTTCTACAAGCGCAACTATATTGAAGGGCTTTTCCTGAGTTCGGGCATAATAAAGAATCCCGACTACACAATAGAGCTCATGATACAGTCGCTGGAGATACTCCGCAAGGAATACCTTTTCAGCGGCTACATCCACGCCAAGGCGATACCCGGCGCGTCCGGCGAGCTGCTTTCCCGCCTGGGCATGCTTGCGGACAGGATGAGCGTAAACATTGAAATGCCGTCAAACGACAGCCTTAAACTCCTCGCGCCGGACAAGAGCAGGGAGGCCGTTTTAAAGCCGATGAGCTACATACGCGAGCGTAAGAAGGAAAACAACGAGGAGCTCATGCTGTACCGGCGCGCGCCCAAATTCGTGCCGGCAGGGCAGAGCACGCAGATGATAATAGGCGCTTCGCCCGAAACCGACCTGCACATACTGAACCTTACCGAAAACCTCTATAAAACGTACGAGCTAAAGCGCGTGTTCTTCTCGGCGTACGTGCCCGTGGCGGAGAATTCACTGCTGCCGTCACTGGACACAAAGCCGCCTCTGCTGCGGGAGCACCGGCTGTACCAGGCCGACTGGCTGCTGCGCTTTTACAATTTCACCGCAGGCGAGCTGCTGGATGAGGAACACCCGGCGTTCAACCCGTATATAGACCCCAAGTGCAACTGGGCGCTGAACCACATGGACATCTTCCCCATGGAGGTGAACCGCGCCTCCTACGAAGAACTGCTTAGGGTGCCGGGGATAGGCGTCAGGAGCGCGCAGCGCATACTGGTGGCCAGAAGGACGGGGCCGCTCGATTTCGACGCGCTAAAGAAGCTGGGCGTCGTATTAAAGCGGGCCAAGTACTTTTTGGCATGCAAGGGCAGGATGCGGCGCGACGCGGAGTTCGGTAAGGACGAAGTGCTCTATTCGCTAATGTCCAAAAAAGAGTTTTCAATGTACAAGGGAATGATGTACCTGCCGGACGGTACGCGGCAGCTCTCGTTCTTCGATTCGGCTGGACTTCTGGCCGAAGACTACCAAAAGAGCCTGACAGGGCAGATATAGGACAAGGTATGCTTGCTTACAGGTACGACGGCAGCTTTGACGGCCTTATGTGCTGCGTCTTCGAGAGCTACACGCAAAAGGAGCTGCCAGAAGACATTGTGGGGCCGGAAGAGCGCCAGCTCATGCTGTGCGAAGAAAAATACATTGAGACGGACGCGAAAAAAGCGGAGAGGATCAAGGCTTCAATACCAAAAAAAATGGGGGATGACGCGGCCGATTTCCTGATGCGCGCGTTTTT
>JAVBSU010000075.1:0-4609 GCA_031556555.1 Christensenellaceae bacterium | reverse complement strand
AATTTTAAATAAATTTTTAAGGAGTATTGCAGATGACGGCTGAACAGCTAAAGACACAAATAGATTTCGCGGCGCTGGACATACAAAAGAGGCCCGTACAGGTTTGTGACCACGACGTAGACCTCGACCATATGGGGAAGTACTGCGACCATACCGTACTGCGCGCGTACACAAAAAAAAGCGTTGTGGGAGAATTTTGCGACGAGGCAATAAAGTACGGCGCGGCGGCGGTTTGCATAAACCCCATACACGTGCCTTACGTCAAGGAGAGGCTTAAAGGGACGAACGTGGAGGTAAGCTGCGTGATAGGCTTTCCCCTGGGCGCGACCACTCCGGCGGTAAAAGCTTTTGAGGCCGCGGAAGCTGTTGACAACGGCGCGGACGAGCTGGATGTCGTTATAAACGTGGGCGCGCTGCGCGACGAAAACTACATGCTGGTTTACGACGACATAAAAGGCGTTGTGGACGCCGCGCGCTACAAGGCCAAGGTAAAAGTGATAATAGAGACATGCTATTTGAACGAATACGAGAAAATAGCCGCCTGCGTAATAAGCCGCGAGGCGGGAGCTGATTTCGTGAAGACATCCTCAGGGTTCGGAACGAGCGGCGCGACCGTGGAAGACGTGGCGCTGATGTGCAGGATATCCGACGGCGTGATGCAGGTCAAGGCTTCAACGGACGTCAACACCCGTGCGGACGCCATAAAGATGGTCAAGGCGGGCGCGACGCGCCTCGGGATAAGCCGCGTCGTCCAGATCGTCACCGGGGACGACAACGCAGACTGCGCCTCCAAGCGCAACCAGCCGCCAAAATATTAAAGCCTGAAGCGTAAACGAAATGTAGCGGGCTTTGCCACGACGAGGCGTTCGCGGAGTTCTCGGACAGCCTGATGGGGGAGTAACATTATGCAGACGTATCATATAGCGATAGAACTGGGCGGCACGAAGCAGCAGATAGCCGTGGGGGACAGCGAAGGCAAGCCTTTGTTCATAAGGTGCGATAAGTTTTCGCTTACTAACGGCGCAGAGACCATCCGCAACTGGCTTTTGGCCGAACTCCCCGCAGTCATATCCAGATACAATTCGAATGACTCGCGCGTGGAAAACATTTGCGTGGGCTTTGGCGGCCCAATAGAAACAGCCACCGGTAAGATACTTGTTTCAGTGCAGGTTCCCGGCTGGGAGAACTTCATGCTGAAGAACTGGTGCGAAGAACAGTTTGGCGTTAATACTATCGTCTTAAACGACACCGTCGCGGGCGGTTACGGCGAGTTCACCATGGGTTCGGGCGTTGGTTCCAAAGTGTTTTTCTACACGAACATCGGCACGGGCATAGGCGGCGCGCTGTTCATAAACGGCGAATACTACGACGGCACGGGTACCGGAGCCGCGTACTTCGGCAACACCTACACCCCCGACTTTTTCGGCGGCGGGCAGGGCGGCATCATAAAATTGGAAAACTATTGCTCGGGAGCGGCCATAGAGCGGCGCCTCAGGACTCCCGGCTACGTGGACGGCTCCACGTTAAATGATATGTGCAACGGGGATACCGCGACGCTTTCCTGCGCCATGCTGGACAGCGCGGCAAGGCAGGGCGACGCTTTCGCCCTTGCCGAGATAGACAGGATAGCGCGCGTGTTCGCCTTTGGCCTCGGTAATTTCTTTACGCTGATAAGCCCGGACGTCATAGCCGTTGGCGGCGGCGTGGGCAACATGGGCGACCTGCTTTTGGATCCTGTTCGCGAGTACTGCAAGCGTATTGAGTTCATCTCCGTAAAAGACAGGTACAGGATAGTACAAAGCGCGCTCAGGGACGATATCGTCATCCTGGGCGCGCTGTTATATGCCAGCCGTATGGACTAAAATATTCCCGGGCTCTGCCCGGACCCGCAAGGGCCGGTCGGCCCTTGCCCCGGCTCACTTCGTTCGCCCATTTAAAAAACAAAACGGGTTTTGAAGAGTCCAGAGGAACTTTTGAGCAAGCTTCTCCGCAAAGTTCCTTTGGCCGTCGGAGACAACCCTAAGCATTGACATTACTATTGCTAGTATACTTCTTTTTCCTCTTTATTACGACGCGCCTGTAAGGCTCTTCGCCTTCGGAATACGTCTCCACCTTCGGGTTGGACTGGAGCGTGGCGTGCAGTATCCTTCTCTCATAGGGATTCATGGGCTCCAGCGTTACCGTTTTGCCCGATTTGATCACGTTATTGGCCAACCTTCTCGCGAGTTTTTCCAGCGTTTCCTCGCGCTTTTGCCTGTAATTCTCCGCGTCCAGCATTATTTTCCTGTACTCGTCGCGCTCGCGGTTGACCACCAGCCCGACAAGGTATTGGATCGCGTCCAGCGTCTCGCCCCTCCGGCCAATAAGCACGGTAGTGTCCCTGCCCGATATTTCTACTTTTACTGTTTTTTCGTCCGCCCCCTGCTCCGCGCAGGTGGCGTCCACCTTCATTTTTTCAAACAGCCCGTTCAAAAACGCCACAGCGTCACTGTTTTTAAGCTTCGTCTCTTCCTTCTTCACCAAGCGCACCACGGCGCTCTTTCCGAGGCCGAAAATACCCTTACTGCCTTCGTGCACGATCTCTATCTGCACTTCGTCTATGCCAAGGCCCATAGTCTTAAGGCCATTGTAGATGGCCTCGTCGACTGTCTTCCCCTTCGATTCCAAGCTATCCAAAACTATACTCTCCCTCCTGATATGTTGGCTACAAATCAAGCTATTACGCCACAGTTACCTCCGTACCCTTGTCCCTTCTCTTTCGCACAAACTCCACTACCCTCGCCTGCCCGAACGCGTATATGCTGGATACGAACCAATATAGCGCGAACGCCGCGTTGCTCGTACTGCATATATAAACTGAAAATATTGGGAAAACCCACATCATTACCTTGTTTGAACAACCCTGCGCCTGCTGCTGTTCGGGGTCCTGCGTTGCCGCCATGGGGTTGGCTCCCGACTGCGGGGCGAACTTCTGCTGCAAAAGCAGCGCCGCGCCCGAAAGCACAGGGAGTATGAACCAGCCGTTTTTGAAGCCCGTTAGCCCGTTAGCGGCTATTATGTTGTTGGCTATCGTGTCGTAGACGCCAACGTTTACGGTCGCCAGATTATTCGTAAACGTCAATATGCCGTGCGATTGCATAAGCGAAAGCGTCGCCGGCGATATCGTGCTCATGTTTTGCTGGATGTTCCTTAAGAGTTCCTCGCCCATGGGCATTATATCCGCAAGGCCCGAATCGGGTTGCCAGAAGTTGTGCACCCATAAAAACTGCGGAAGCGTAACGGTGTTCGCGCCAAACTGCGCCGCGTCCAACACGAGTCCCATCATCTGCTCACTCTGCAGCACCCTCATCGCGCCGAAAAACGCGAAAAGGAAGGGCAGCTGTATGAGCATGGGCAAACAGCCCATCATAGGCCGGACGTTCATTTTCCTGTACATTTCCTGCTGCTTGCGCTGGAGCTGCTGCGGGTTGTTCGCGTAACGCTTTTTCAGCGACTCGATCTCCGGGCCGAGCGCGCTCATTTTGCGCTGGTTTTCGCGCTGTTTTATGTCCAATGGCAGCATCGCCAGCCTTATCAGCACCGTTAGTACAACTATGGACACGGCATAGCTGGCGAACATCGAGTTTAACCCCTTCATACACATTACGAAGAAGTCGGTCAAAAAGTTATTTTGTAAAAATTCCAAATCCTAATTACCTCATGGCACAGGGTCATAGCCGCCGGGAAACAAGGGGTTGCACCTCAGTATCCTCTTTAAAGCCAAAAAAGAACCTTTAAGCGCCCCATACTTTTCCACCGCCTCCGCCGCGTAGGCGGAACAGGTGGGCGTGTACCGGCAACTCGGCCTAAGATAGGGCGATATCGCCTTCTGGTAAAATTTTATTAGCGCCAAAGCTACTTTTTTCATAAACCCGACCTGTCAAGGTCCGTGCTAATCAACATTAAATTAGTGTTACCCCGGCCTTTACAAGAGCTTTTCTCATCTGCGCCAATATATCGGCGAACGCCGCCGCGCATACGCGCGGACGTGCGACAAATATAAAGCAATAATTCCCCCGGATTTCGGGCAGCAATGTCCTGAAAGCCTCTTTCAGCCGCCTCCTGGCCCTGTTGCGCGTAACGCTGTTGCCCACCTTCTTGCTAACCGAGAACCCCGCCCGTACGCCGCCGTAGCGGCTTTTAACGTACACGAGCGTAAAATCCCTCAGCGGGACTCCCTTGCCTTTCCTGTATACAAACCCGAATTCCTTATTCTTTTTTAAAGTGACGAGAGCGGCCAAGCCTCTTCTTTACGCCGAGAGCGTTTTTCTGCCCTTCGCGCGCCTTCTTTTGAGCACATTCCTCCCGGATTTTGTTTTCATCCGCTTCATAAATCCGTGCTCGCGGCTCCTCACCCTCTTTTTGGGTTGATAAGTCATCTTCATGTGAAAAATACTCCAATCAATAATTTCACGCCGCTATTATTTTGCGGCGATACTTTTATCATTATATATATAGTAAGTTATGATGTCAATAAAATCTGCGGACAAGCGTACGCGGGCTTGCCGCGCATTATACCCGGGCAGGGCGGAAATATGTAATCCCGCGATCTTTTATTTTGCATTAAGCG
>JAVBSU010000183.1:0-9880 GCA_031556555.1 Christensenellaceae bacterium | reverse complement strand
CTTGTTGTAGTACCTTGTTCATAGCGGTTAATCCTTTCCTCTGGCGTTTTTGTTTTCGCAACCAAAACTTTACCAGTTTTTTGGATTTTCCGCTTCTTTATTTTCTTACCCCCTGTATCACATCATTGTACTACCTACAATGTTAATTACCCTCAGTGCACAAAAAATAACATATTTCATTATTGTTTGGCCGACAGGGTTCGCTAGAATTTCATTTCCCCTTTTTTTGCTACAAAATTCTTGACGGGCAAACAGAAATACGATAATATGGAGTGGTCGCAAAATATTTGCGGGCGATTAGCTCAGTTGGCTAGAGCACCTGACTCTTAATCAGGGTGTCCGGGGTTCGAGTCCCCGATCGCCTACCATGGAAATCCCTAACCATGCGGTTTAGGGATTTTTTTTGCGCCAGATAGCGCCCCTCGTCACTCTCCGCTCTTGAGTGACTCGACCATATCGATTTTTCGCAGCCTAAAGCCTTCTATAAAGTTTACGGCGAAAGCAAAGGCGAAAGTAAGCGCCGCCGACATTGCGTAGCTGAGCCAGTTTATCGAACGTTCGAACATGACGATATCCACTTCCGCTGTGCTAACGACGAAGCTGTGCAGGAAGATGCCGCCGGCCAGCCCGAAGAGCGCGCCTATTGCCGTAAGTATTATATTCTCCCGGAATACGTAGGAGCTCACCTCGCGGTCGTAGAAGCCCAGCACTTTGATGGTGGCGATCTCTCTCGTGCGCTCGGTTATGTTGATGTTGGCCAGGTTCAGTAGCACTATGAACGCAAGAAGGTTGGCGCAGAGGATGAGCACAACGACCACGCCGTCCAGGCTTTTCATTATGTCGCCGAAGTCGCGGCTTATCTTTGTAACAAAACTCACGGACTCTATTCCGTCGTGTGTCAGAAGTTCCGTGGATATATCCGCCTCGTCCTCTTCCGTGAGGTTTTCGTTTTTGGCGGTAAAAAATATTTCGCGGTACTCGGGCGGCTCAGTGAATGCTGATTCGTATTCTTCGGGCGTCATGTACACGTAATTGTATATGTAATTTTCCGTAATGCCGCCCACCGTGAACCGCGCTTCGCCCGAATCGCCACGGCGCAATGTGAAAGGATCGCCGGGCGAGAGCCCCAGCGTGTTGGCCAGCTTTTCCGTAACCACAACGCCGTCTGTGTTGGGGAAATCCACGCTTTTACCCGTGATCCTATCCTTAAAGTCGACAAAGCCGCCAAGCGCTTCAGGCTGCTCGGGGACAAAGATATACGCCTCCATTGAAGCATTGCCCGAGCTCGCGGTAACGGGAGGCTGGCCCGCGTATACGTAAGCGGACGCTGCCGCGTCGGCCGCAGCGTTCACCTCCCCGCTGTCCGTGGAGCTGCCGGGGTCTTTCAGGGTCACGATGGCGTCGTAGGTGTGCACGTCGCCGAACTGGCGGGAGACGATGTTTGAAATGGAATCACGGAGGCCGAAGCCCGTGAGCATGAGCGCGGCGCAGCCGCCTATGCCGACTATAGTCATTATAAAGCGCTTCTTGTAGCGGAAGAGGTTGCGCGCCGTCACCTTCTGGTTGAACTTCAGCCTGCGCCAGATCGCGGGTATCTTCTCCAAAAACACGCGTTTGCCGGGCGGAGGGGCCTTGGGGCGTATTAGTTCCGCGGGGACGGCCTTAAGCTCGTTTATGCAGGAAAACAGCGCCGCCAGAAGTGTGGAGGCGCAGGCCGCGGCAGCTGCGGTTACCGCGTAAAATGTATCAAAGCGGGCTATTATGGGCGGCATGGAGTAGAGTATGCCGTAGGCGCGCCAGATGACGGTGGGAAAGATCCAAAAGCCTATCAAAAGACCGGCCGCGCTTCCTGAAATGCTCGCCAACAGGGCGTATATCAGGTATTTTGACGCCACCGCCCCCCTGCCGTAACCCAGCGCCTTCAGCACGCCGATGCCCGTGCGCTGCTCCTCCACCATGCGCGTCATGGTCGTGAGGCACACCAGGGCCGCCACGATAAAAAAGAACACGGGAAAAACCGAGGCGACCGCGCTTATTTTGTCGGCGTCCGAAGCAAAGCCGGCGTAACCGGGGTTGGCGTTCCTGTCAAGAACGTACCACTCGGGCGGCTCCAGTTCGCTTAGATCTTTCTTCGCGTCCTCAAGCTTTTTGCTCTCACCGTCCAGCTCTTCGCGGGCGGAATCAAGCTCCGCCTGGGCGTCGTCAATCTTTGCCTGGGCGTCGTCTATTTCCTTTCGGGCGTCCGAGATTTCCTGGTCCGCCTCCGCTTCTTTTTGAGTGTACTCCTCTTTGCCGGTTTCAAGCTCGCCCTCCGCACTGCTTATCCTGTCCCTGCCCGCCTCGAGCTGAACGTGCCCGCTGTCGAGCTCGTTCCGCGCCGAAGCTATGGCCGCCCAGCCCTCCGCCGTGGCCGCGTCCAGAGCTGTCTGCGCCTCGGCCAGCGCCGCCTCGCTTTGGGATATCTCGCCCGCCGCCGCGTCCAGCTGCGACTGCTGCGCGTTTAGCTCGCCCGCCATGGCCTCTGCCTGGGCGTACAGCGCCGCGGCTTCCTCTTCCCTGCCTTCCGCCATGAGCTGGCCGGCCTGGGCAACCAGCGCGCCGTGCTGGATCCAACCATCCGCTACGGCCGCCGCGGCCGCGTCATACTCCATTTTTTTCTGGCCAAGCTGCGCGTAGCCCGCGTCGAGTTCCTGCTGTCCCGCTGTTATACGGTTGTCGTAATCCGCTCTGTTGCGCGCGTACTCTTCTTCGCCCGCTGCCAGACGGCCCTCGTTTTGGGAGAGCTCGCCCTTAGCGCTTTCGATGTCATCCTCGCCCTGTTCGATTTCATCTTTCGCCTCGGCCAGCTTATCGTCCGCCTCGGCCACGGATTCGTCAAACTGGGCCCTCGCGTCGTCGAGTTCGCGCTTTGCGTCATTTAATTCCGCCTCGGAAGAGGCGTACTTCTCCTCCGCGTTGTCGAGCTCCGCCTGGGCGTCCGCGATCTTCCCGCTGCCCTCGGCCACTATGTCTTCGTAGCGGATGTTTTCCCGCTCTCCGGCGAAAACTTCAAGCGCGTCCATTTCGCCGTCGATGAGGCCGGTGTATTCATCCGAATAGCAGGAAAGTTCTTTTGCCCCATCGATGGCCAGGTAGGCTTCGGTGTAATAGTCGGAAGAAAAGGCGTCCTCGGGAAGCATGACGAAGAAGGCGAGCTTGCCCGCGCCGATGTTTGTGGCGCCGCGTTGGAAAGAGATATAAGAGGGGGTGGCCGCCGTACCGACGATGGTATACTCCTTTACGGGCAGGAGATCGTTTACGAAATCGCTGTTGCCGCTCGAAATAATGAGCTTTTGGCCAATTAGGCCCGTCCTGCCGCCGCTCACGCCGCCGTTTACGGCAGACGCCGCCAGACCGTCTATCAGGCACTCGCCGCTGTTTTGCGGCATACGGCCGGATGTGAGTATGGGCGGGTTTATGGACGCATCCGCGCCGGGGAGCATCATCAGCCGGGCGGCGTGCCCCGTTCCGCCCACTTCCACAAGCGCGTCCGCGCTGTAAGAGGGCAGGACAGCTTCGATACCTGGGCGCGCCCTTATGGCGGCTATGTCCTCGTCCGTAAAGCCCATTGCCGACAGCAGCCTTATATCGGCCAGGCCGTACGCGTCGAAGTAGCTGTCCGCGGTGAGCTTCATGTCGGGCGAGGTCGCCTTAAGGCCCGCAAAAAAACCCACCCCCAGGGCAACTATTGCGAATATCGCCATAAACCGCCCGGCGGTGGATTTTATTTCGGAGAATATGTCACGGATTAAAGCGGACTTCATGCTACCACTCTATCGTGTCCACTGAGGCCGGGTGCTGGTTTATCCTCATCCCGTCCACCCTGCCGTTTTTGATTTTTATAACCCTGTCGGCCATCGCCGTTATGGCTGAGTTGTGCGTTATTACTATGACTGTCACGCCCGACCTCCTGCACGTGTTTTGCAGCAGGTGGAGTATGGACTTGCCCGTGTTGTAGTCGAGCGCGCCGGTGGGCTCGTCGCAAAGAAGCAGCTTGGGGTTTTTGGCGATGGCGCGCGCAATGGCAACGCGCTGTTGCTCGCCGCCCGAAAGCTGTGAGGGGAAGTTCTGCATCCTGTGGGACAGCCCGACTTCGCTCAGCACCATTGCCGCGTCCAGCGGGTTTTTGCATATCTGTGAAGCCAACTCAACATTCTCGAGCGCCGTGAGGTTCTGCACAAGGTTGTAAAACTGGAAGACAAAGCCCACGTCGTACCGCCTGTACGTGGTGAGCTGTTTCGCGTTGTAGGAAGATATCTCGCGCCCGCCCATCAGTATGTGGCCGCTGCTGACGGTATCCATTCCTCCAAGCATGTTTAAAACGGTGGTCTTGCCCGCGCCCGACGGCCCCACGATAACGCAGAATTCGCCTTCCTCTATAAAGAAGTTTACTCCGTCCACAGCGCGGATGATGACCTCGCCCATTTTGTATTCTTTACGTACGCCAATAAACTCAATAAACCCCGCCATGTATCCTCTTTCCAGATGTCTTAAGTATTATTCGTAGAGGGGTTTTTTAAACCACTCTATTTTCTCCCAACCGTAGTCGTAGCATATCGCGTCCATCACGTCCCTGCCGAAGCGCCCGAAGGCCGCCACGGGATTCTCTCTTCCGGCAAGCGCGCGGAAGGGCAGGAAGAATTCCTTTTTTTCCGGGCTGTAAAACGCTTCTTGGGGCGAAAGGGGAGCCTTTGTATAGTCCTTGTCCCCAATGAAGGGGTAGGGCATCGCAAAAAAGCTCGGCTCGTCCATGTTGGCGTCGCCCGGCCAGAAGCCGAATTCCACGAACTTTTCATCGAAGGCGTTCTTTTCTATTATGCCCTCCATCCCGCAGGGACATTCCTCACCGGAGAAAAGTATCGTGCTCAGGTCAAACGTTCCCCAGAAGTAGGAAGGGAGTATTTTTTTGCTCCTGAACGGCGAAGCGAAGGCCAGCATCGCGTTGTAGGCGAAAACGCACATATCATAGAATTCCAACGCTTTTTCAGAGTCGAAGTCGTGCTTTTCGGCCTGCTCTGCAAAAGGAGCCGTGTCCGCTACCTCCTGCGGTACAGGATTTATGCCGGTGTCAACGCCTATGGTCGCCAGCATACGCTTGTAATCATCAAAGTACTCGCTCACGGAAGTTCCGTTCCTTAAAGGGAACCCGGCCATCGCCCCGTTTGTCCTGTGCGCGTAGATCATGGATGAACGCAGGTTGCAAGTTACGTTGATGCCGTCTTCACCGGTAGGTATTAGGCCGGTTGTAAAGCCTCTCGCGTTCATGTGCAGGACAACATGGTTCCATTCGGGCTGGGGCGGCATGAGGGCAAGCTTGGTTTTGCCTATTATCTGAAGAAGCATGTGAAGCTGCTGCGCCGTATCCGCCCAGTCACTGTATTTTAATACTTTTACCATATCAACGCCTCCCGAATATATAAATCTTATGAAATATATACCCTGGAAGACGGCTCTCTAATCCAAGCAATGCAAACGCCCGCTTATCCTACGACGTCATAGCCTTCTTCTTCTATCGCGGCCTTGAGCACGCCGGACGGCACGTCCTTCTCAAGAACCACTACCACGTTCTTTTCGTCAAGGCTGGCTTTAGCGCCTGTAACGCCGTCGATTTCTTTAAGCGCCCGCTCCACCGCGGCTACGCAGTGCGCGCAGGACATGCCTTCGACCTTAAGAGTTTTTTCCATAAGTCATCTCCTTCAAAAATTATTATATAATAATGTAAATAAAAATACAAATGCGCCGCGAACCCTTTGGCCCGCGGCGCTGTGTATTTCAGGAAGAAACTTATTCTGCTTTATAATTCGTTCAATTGGCCGGAACTGGAGCCGGATCGGCTGGGGGTATTTCAGGCTGAGGCGGCTCGGGTTCAACAGTATCCGGGGCAGGGTTAGGAGCCGGAACGGGGTCCGGATCTATGGGCGCTTCAGTGGGAGCGGGCGGCTGCCGGCGCAAATACTTGCCGGGCTTTGAGGACTTATCGCGCGTTTCATGGTCGTCCCGGTCGCGGCTGTGGTCGTCGTCGCGGTCATGATCCCTGTCGCGGTCACGGCTGTCAAAGATGTCCCTGTCATCATCGCCGCGGTCCCTGTCGCCCTCAAGTTCGTCCTCGTAGGCTTCGCCGCAATACTCAACTATGGCTAGGTCTTCAATGGAATCGACGGTTTTGGCGATCTTCGCCCCTTTGCCGATGTCTTCCAAAAGGTCGTAGTACATGTCTATGGCTTCGCCGGCACTCTCCTCGCCCCATGTGAAGCCAGTGTCGAAAAGCTGGGTGTTAAAAGCGGCTTCCTGGCCGATGAGCTTCCGGAGTTCCGGCTCCTGGCTTTCAACAAACGCTTTGAACCCGTCGTAAGTCCAGTACTCGGGAGCGGTATTATCGGCAAGAAATTCTTCCTCGCTCATCCACGTCACGCCGTTGTCAACCGAAAACCTGGTCTCGCCTGTATCAAGATCGGTGTAGGAAAGAATGTTTGACACATCGGCGGGCGCTATTGGCTCGGACTGCGGCGCAACGCTCTCCGTGGCGGGCGCGGATTCGGGCGGTGCAGGCCCGGTTTGCTCCGTTTGTGCTTCGGGCGGCGCGGGAAGCGGCCGGGGTGCGTTTGTGGACGCGAAAGCGCTGGTTATGCCCACCAGCAGCGCCAGTGAGAGTATTATGCTTACTATTGTTCCTTTTCTGTATTTCATGATAGATGTTATCCTTTCTTTTATGGCAAATTTTGAGAATCCGCTGCAAAACGCGGCTGCTCCCCGCACTTCCTGCAGGTCTATGAGCGCGGTCGCGTAGGCGGCGCCGTGGCTTTTTCCGAACGCCCGCACCACGCCCTCGTCACAGTGGAGTTCCAGGTCGCGGTTTGCCAGCACGTACATTGCCCATGCGAGCGGATTGAACCAGTGTATTATGAGGGCCGCGGCGAAGACCAGCTTCTTTAAAAGATCCAGCCGCTTTATGTGCAGCAGTTCGTGGGTAAGTATGTACTTCAATTGCCCGCCGCCATGGTCAAGATTCTTGGGCAACAGTATCACCGGCTTTATCAGGCCGTATGTGAGCGGCGTCGAGACCCTGTCCGACACCCTGACTTCCACACGCCTTGAAAGCCCGCTCCGTTCCACGAATCCTGATATGTACGCTGAGTCTACGGGCAGCGAAGACTTAAATCCCCTCTGGCTCTTTACGTTCGTTACTATAAAGTAAAGGGTTACCGCCGCAACGCCTATGAGCCAGGCAATGAGAAGCGGGGAGACCGCGGCTTCTGGCATTCCCGCTTCTTCCGCGGCTGAACCGTTAGGACTAAGGGCGGTGAAGGGATTAATTGATCCGCCTGGGTAGTGGGCGGCCGTTTGCGCCGCCTGCGCAGGCGCGTTCACCACCGTGTAGTTTATGTTGCTTTGCAGCCAGGCGTAGACGCTCAGGTTTGAACTGAATCCCACAGGTATGAGCAGCCGCAGCGCGGCTATGAGCCAGAAGGCGGAAAAGACCGCTTTGGGAAATTTATCGAGCGCAAAGCGCCGTATGATTATTATCGCGGTGGTAAACAGGGACGCCGACATGCTCATTTCTATTATACTCATGGTGGAACCTCATTTGTGTTCGTCGACAATGCGCCTGAGCTCATCCGTAAGGCCGGGCGGCAGGTCTTCCCGCTTTAGGAGCGCGGTCATCAAAAGGCCGGGGGAGCCGTCGAACATTTTATCTATGAGCTCGGTCATCCCGGCTTCCTGCGCCTGCTCCCTGGTTATTAAGGCGTGGCAGACGAAGTTTGGCTCCGTCCTTTGAACGGCGTTTTTATCTATTAGTTTTTTTAATATCGTGTAAGTGGTGGCCCGCGACCAGCCGATTTCTGCGTTTAGCTTGGCGACAAGCTGCTTCGCGGTGGTATCGCCCTCCTTCCAGAGAATATCCATAACTCTGAGTTCGGAATCGTAAAGCTTTATCATAACGCGTCTCCTTTTGTCTACAGCTATAGACTGGTACCATGGCTAGAGTCTACTGGAGTCGACTGAAAAAGTCAAGGACTTTTACGGCCTGTTTAAATTTAATTAACAGTTTGTTAATATACTCTAAAGATGTGCGTAAAAAAACACGATAAAACTTTAGAATATGGGTGATAAATAATGTAAAGGGTGAAAACGGAGAATAAATGAAACCGGCTGCTAAAAAACGCCTGGTAAAAATTGTGGTTGCCGCGGCTGTGGCTTTGCTGGCCGCTGTTATTGGTACACAGGTATACCACTATATTTCGAACGCCAAAGTTTCCTTTGCCGCGAGGGAAGACAATTTTTATATTGAAAAAAACGGAGAGGAAGAGCCTTTCTTTATAAAGGGCGTGAACCTTGGCGCGGCCAAGCCAGGCTATTTCCCGGGGGAAATGGGCATAACAAAGGACGACTACAAGCGCTGGTTTGAACAAATCGCCGACATGAACGCCAACACCATACGGGTGTACACGATACTTTCGCCCGATTTTTACACCGCTCTTTTCGAGCACAATATGAACTCCGATAAGCCAATATACCTTTTCCACGGACTCTGGGTGGACGACAATTACGTTCTGGAATACGGCCAGTCTTACGCGCCCGCAATACTGGAACAAGTCGAGACGGACGCAAAGCGGACAGTGGACCTGCTGCACGGCAACTTAACGCTGGAGCCGCGCATCGGCCACGCGTCGGGCAACTATAGGTTTGATGTGTCTGAATACGTCATAGGCTACATACTGGGAGTGGAGATGGAGGCCGAGTACGTTATAAGGACGAACGAGGAAAATCCCGATAAGGCCGTTTATGAAGGAGAATACCTCGAAACGGACGGCGCTTCGCCGCACGAGGCTTTCCTGGCGTGGATGGGCGATACTGTCATAAGCTATGAGATGGAGAACTACGGGGACCAGAAAGCGGTCAGCTTTACAAACTGGCTCACGACCGACCCTCTTACCCATACCAACGAACCGGATGAATTTGAGGACGCGGTGAGCGTGGATGTTGAGCACATAAAACCCACGGATAATTTCACGGCTGGCCTGTTCGCGTCCTACCACATCTACCCCTACCACCCCGAGTTTATGAACTACCAGCCCGAATACGCCAATTATGTGGACGACGAGGGCAATCCAAATCCTTATTTGGCATACTTGCTTGACCTTAAGGCGCACCATACAATGCCCGTGCTTGCCGCCGAATTCGGCGTTCCGTCCTCGAGGGGAGTGACCCACGCCAACCCGGTAACAGGGTTTAACCAGGGGCATCTTACTGAGGAAGAGCAGGGGAATGTGGATGTTTCGCTGATGAAAAGCATACAGAAAGCGGACATGGCCGGAGGGCTTGTGTTTACCTGGCAGGACGAATGGTTCAAGCGCAGCTGGAACACAATGGACTTCGATTTGCCCCTTCGCCGCGCATACTGGTCTAACTACCAGGTGTCCGAGCAGTGCTACGGCCTACTGAGCTTCGATCCCGGTAAAAATGGGGATTTCCAGGTGGACGGCGATGCAAGCGAGTGGGAAGGCATCGGCGCGGTTTCCGCTGCCGGCGGGGTTGAGCTTAAGGTAATGAGCGACGAGAAGTTCGTGTATTTCTATATAAACGATCCCGGCATGAGCGCGGATTCGGCTTACGCCGTCGGAGCGGACACGATAGCGGGCCAGGGCAACACGGTGTATAACGGCACGGACATCGAATTTTACAACCCTGTGGACTTTGCCGTCACCATAGCGGGCGAAGACGAATCCAAGATAGTTGTGGACGCGTACTACGATTCCTTCGCAAAGTACTACACGCTGCTGGACGAGCGGGTGGGAACCAACATCATGCGGGGAGAAAAATACAGCCCCGTGAAGGACAG
>JAVBSU010000076.1:0-11993 GCA_031556555.1 Christensenellaceae bacterium | reverse complement strand
TGACAAGTACGCCGAATCCTTAGGTTACGACAGCGTTGAGGATATGCTTTCTCCCGGCGTCCCCCAATAAGCAAAGCAATTTATAGTTAAGCCTTATATTGCCTCCGGCGGCACGCCGCCGGAGGCAGCCAAAAAGGCAAGGAGCATGCAAGATGAGCGAAAAACTACTTGAGATCAGGAATTTGTCGAAATCTTTCGGCCAGAACCAGGTGCTGTTCGATGTGGATTTCACTCTGTTAATGGGCGAGGTCCACGCCATAATAGGCGAGAACGGCGCGGGCAAATCCACTATGATGAACATAGTGGACGGGCTTGTGCAGCCGGATGGCGGCGAAATATTGATTGAAGGCAAGCCGGTAAAAATAACCAACCCCCTCGACGCGCAGCAGCACGGCATATGCTTTGTGCACCAGGAGATAGCGCTGTGCCAGGACGTTTCAGTGGCGCAGAATATTTTTATGGCGCAAATAAACTCCTCTAAAAAAGCGGGGATGAACTACAGGGAGCTCGCGAAAAGCGCGGCGGAAATTTTAAAGAGGCTGGACAGCGGCAATATCGACCCCAATTCGCCCGTGTCGCGCCTTTCGATATCCAACCAGCAAATAGTTGAAATAGCGAAAGCGCTGTCAATAGAGTGCAAGGTGCTCATACTGGACGAGCCCACGGCGGCTCTCACCGAAACTGAGACGGAGGCGCTTTACAATATAATGGGCCAGCTTAAACGGCAGGGCATAGGCATAGTATACATAAGCCACAGGATGTCGGAAATATTCGAGCAGTGCGACCGCGTGTCCGTACTAAGGGACGGCCACATGGTGTCCCAGTACAACGTAAAGGACGTCCAGGTGCAGCAGCTCGTTAACGATATGGCGGGCCGCGAGGTTGATACGATCTACCCCGCCAAGGCCGGACAAATAAATTATTCGGACGATAACATACTTTTGGAAGTAAATAATTTAACCGACGCGAACGATTATTTCAAAGACGTGAGCTTTAAGCTCTACAAGGGCGAGATGCTGGGGTTTTCCGGCCTCATAGGTTCGGGCCGCAGCGAGATAATGCAGGGCGTGGTCGGGCTGCGGCGCATTAAAAGCGGAGAAGTACTGTTCGACGGCAAAAACGTGGCGGGCTCTCCGCCCAAGGATATTTTTTCCAAGGGGCTTTTATACATGTCGGAAGACAGAAAACAGTCCGGCCTGTTTCTGGACATGAGCTTAATGATGAACATTTCAGCCATGCACCTTGAGCAGATAACGGACAACGGCTTTATAAACTCGCACAAAGAACGCGGCCAAGCCACAAAAATGACTAAAGAACTCAACATCAGGGCCACCAGCATAAACCAGCTCATAATGGACCTTTCGGGCGGCAACCAGCAAAAAGCGCTCATAGCGAAGCTTTTGGCAAAAAACCCCGACGTCGTCATCCTGGACGAGCCCACAAGGGGTATAGACGTAGCCGCCAAGGCCGAAATACACAAATTATTAAGGCGGCTTGTGGAGCAGGGCATAGGCGTTATAGTGATTTCATCCGAACTCAACGAGGTAATAGGCATCTGCGACCGCGTCGCCATAATAAACGAGGGGCGCATCGTGTGCGAAGTCAGCGGTCAGGAAATAGAATCCAGCAACATCATGTACTTCGCGTCCGGCGCTTATAAAATAGACCAAAACAAAGAAGAGGGGGGTAATGCCTCATGAACAGCATTCCAAAGAATCACGCTTCGGAACACAAATTCAAGCTCTCGCAAATGCGCGAGCTCAACCTTATAATCATTTTGGCGGTGGCCATCGTTATAATGAGTTTCGCGTCGCCGTATTTTCCGCACTGGGCGAATATAAAGACGGTACTGGGCTCAATGTCCATTGACGGTATAATAGTTGTTGGCATGACCATAATACTCATATCCGGCGGCATAGACCTTTCAGTCGGCGCGGTAATGTGCCTTTCCATGGCTATCTGCGCAAAATTGTTCATAGCCGGGTTAAACCCATGGGTAGCCGCGATAGTCGCTATGGCGGCGTGCGCGGGCATAGGCGCGGGCATCGGTTTCCTCGTCACGAAAGTAAAGCTCACCCACTTCATCGTCACGCTGGCGGTCATGGGCATAGCGCGCGGCGTGGTGGAAGCGCTCACAACGGGCACTCCCATATCCATAGTCAACATACACGACCAGGTTCCCTCCTTTAAGTTCCTCGGGCAGGGGCAGTTCGGCGAGGGTGATATACAGATCCCCATGACCATTATCGTGTTTGCCGTGATTGTGGTCATCATGGAAATTATTGTCCGAAAATCGTCCATCATGCGCCTGGTGTTTTACACGGGCAGCAACGAGAAGGCCGCAGCCTATTCCGGTATAAAAGTAAACAAGGTAAAGACCATGGCCTGCGTTGCCTGCTCCATGTTCGCCGGGTTCGCCGGCATAATATACCTTAACAAGTTTTCCGGCGTGGCGCTTTCGGCGGGCGTGGGCATGGAGATGACGGCCATAGCCTCGGCAGTCATAGGCGGCGTTTCCATGAACGGCGGCAAGGGCAGCGTTTTGGGGGCCATCCTTGGCCTGGCGCTCATGAGCATTGTGCAGGACGCTCTTACCCTCTTCACCGTGGCGGCGTTCTGGCAGAACCTCATCCGCTATATCATAGTTCTGGCCGCCGTCATTCTCGACTCGCTGCAGCAGAACGCGGCGCTTAAGCGGGTTTCCTAAGAGGCGGCTCCTTGACTTTTAATAATAATCCGTTTACCTTATTAACTACACTGCCGTTCCGAACGCATTGGGAATTTGAAGCTTCCGGCTGTGATTCGGAGCGGCGCCAATATGATTGGAGGTCTACAACATGTACGAGAAAGAAAAGAGAGAAATAATAGACGCGGCGCTTTGCATAAAAGAGTACGGCCTTATACAGCTTTCGGGCGGGAACGTGAGCATACGGAAAGAAAACGGCGACGTTATCGTCACGCCTTCGGGCATGCCCTATGAAACCATGACGGAAGACCAGGTTCTCGTTTTGAACAAGAAGGGCGATGTTATTGAAGGAAGTTTGCGTCCGTCCGTGGACACCATCGCGCTGCTTTACATATACGGCCACTGCCCCGAAGTAAACGCGATAATCCACACCCACCAGCCGTACACCACCGCCGTCGGCCTCATTGGCGACGAGTTCCCCGCGTGCACCACTACGCTGTGCAACGTTACTCTCGGGCCGGTGAGCGTCGCCCCGTACAGCAACCCCGCCAGCCTGAACATGGGCATACAGACGGTCGAGTACTTAAACGGCAAGCGCGCCGTAATACTCAAGCACCACGGTGTGGTGACCGTCGGCGGAACGCTTAAAGAAGCGCTGTACGCGGCAATCTATATGGAGGACTCCGCCAAGTGCTACCTTGCCGCGAAAGCGGCCGGCGAAGTGGCCATGATGACCCCGGACGAGATAGAGCAGGCTGTCGAAGTGTTTAAAGACTACGGGCAGAAAGATCACTAATCCCCCGCAAACCAATGAAAGGACGCGTGAATGGCGGCCAAGATAGATATACAAAAACTTGTCCAGATATCCAAAATGTATTACGAGCAGGGTCTGACCCAGGAAAAAATATCTAAAGAGCTCGGAATATCGCGTTCGGCCATCTCTATGATGCTGACGGACGCCCGGAAAATGAATATTGTGGACATACGCATAATAGACCCTTACATAAACGACGAGGAGCTGTCCTCCCGCTTCAAGGAGCTTTTCGGGCTGGAAGACTGCTTTATAGTGCCTACAAACATCACTAAAAGCCGCCTGCTCCTTAAGATCGTGACTTCGCGCGCCGCCGCTTTTGCCGCGGAGAAGATGCGCAGCGACAGCACAGTCGGCATAGCCTGGGGCCTTACCTGCTACGAATTCATACAGCAGTTCCCGGCGGACACCGGGCTGCACGACATAAACGTCGTCCCGCTCATCGGCGGCTCCGCGCTCGTGTCGGCGGAGTTCCAGGTGAACGAGACGGTTAGGCTGTTCGCGGAGAAACTGTTCGGCTCTCCCCTCTTCATCTACGCTCCCGGCATGGTGGAGTTCGTGGAGGACAAGAAAAACTTTCTTGAAAGCCTCTACATGAAGAACATAATCGAAAAGTGGGCCAACCTTGATTTCGCGATCCTGGGCATCGGGAGCCCTCCCGAATACTACGGCGTGGACAATGTGAATATCAGCGCCGGCGCCATGTTGAAAAAAATAGAGCGCGACCCTGATAAGCCCATAGGCGACTTTACCGCCCGCTGGTTCAATATCAGGGGCGAAGTGTTGGACTGCGAGCACAACGACAAATTGCTCGCGGTCAGCGAGGCTGATTTGCGGAAAGTCCCGCACGTCATGGGCGTCGCCTGCGGAACGAAAAAAGTTTTTTCCATATTCGGCGCCTTAAACAGCGGTATCTTAAGCAGCCTCGTCATAGACGAACTTTGCGCCCGGGGCATACTGGACCTCATAGACTCGGGCGCACTTGCGGACTACATGAGGACGGACAGGTGAACGAAATGTACAGTATAGCGCGGCTCATGCTTGGAATTTACGAAAAAGCGCTGTGCTTTCCATTGAGCTGGGAAGAAAAACTGCTTTTAGCCAAAGGAAGCGGCTACGACTTTCTCGAAGTTAATATAGACGGCAGCGAGGAGCGCCTTAAAAGGCTTTACGGGCCTTCGTCCGCGCGTGAGCTGAACGCCGCGATATCAAATACCGGCGTGCCCGCGCTGACGTGCGCGCTCACGGCCAACAGGTCCTACCCCCTCGGGGAGCGCGACGGCTCTGTCCGCGAAAAGGGCGTTGAAATAGTAAAGCGCGCTGTGGACTTCGCGCTTAGAGTCGGCATTAGGCTGGTACACATCGCCGCCTACGATGTTGTTGAAGAAAACGGGGACGGCGTGACCCGCGCGCACTTCTACCGTTCGATGGAAGAATGCCTCGCCTACGCCTCCCAAAACTGCGTTACCCTGGCCATGGAGACCATGGACACCAGCTTTATGGAGAGCGTGGCCAACATTATGGCCTGCGTGCGTTATTTTGACTCTCCCTTCCTCCAGGCGTACGCCGATTTCGGCAACATCGCCGCCAGGGGGCTTAGCCCCGAGGTCGACATAAGCCTCGGAGGGCGGCATGTGGCGGGTATCCACGTAAAGGACAGCACGCTGGGCGTCATACGGGACGTGCCTTACGGCGAGGGTATAGTCGACTTTAATTCCTGCTTCGCCGCTCTTGCCCAAATGAAGTACAGCGGCGTTTTCGTGGCCGAGATGTGGTGCTACGACGACCCCGCCTTCCATCCCAACCTTAAAACAGCTAACGATTTTATTAGAAAATATATGGAAAAGTATTAGCAGGTAGATTTTTATGAAGTATTTACTCGGGATCGACAACGGCGGCACCGTTACCAAAGCCGGTATATACGACACCACCGGACAGGCCGTGGCTATATCCCAGCGCACGCTGGACATGATAATACCCCACGAAGGCATGTGCGAGAGGGACGCGGGTGAGATCGAAGCCGCGAATACGGCCGTCATACGCGACGTCATAGAGCGCGCGGGCATAAGCGGCCAAGACATAATAAGCATATCGGTGACCGGCCAGGGCAACGGCGCTTACATTTTCGACGAGAACGGCGCTCCCGTCCGCAACCCCATACTTAGCGGCGACATACGCGCCAACGAGTACGTCAAGCGCTGGTACGCGGACGGGCTTGTGGAAAAGATTTTTCTGCCCAAAGCCTGCCAGGTCGTGTGGGCGGGCCAGCCCATCGCGCTTTTGGCGTGGCTCCGCGACAACGAGCCGGACGTCCTTGCGCGCGCGCGGCACCTCGTTACGTCAAAAGACTACACGCGTTATCTTTTGACGGGCAGGTTCTGTTCCGAACTAACCGAGTCTTCCGGCTGGGGGTGCATGGACGTGCGGAAAGGCGCGTTCGACCCGGAGATTTTCGAGGCTGCCGGCCTAAGCGAATACTTCGGCCTCATGGAAGACGTCATAGCGTCCACGGACGTGGGCGGCTACATAACTGAAAGCGCGGCGGCAAAAACCGGCCTTTGCGCGGGTACCCCGGTTACGGGCGGCATGTTCGACATAACGGCGTGCGCGATAGGCACGGGCGTTGTGGACTCCGGCAAGCTTTGCATAGTCATCGGCTCGTGGAGCATAAACGAATACATAGACACTTCCCCCGTCCAGGCGATCGACCTCTTCCAGTCCTCGCGCTACGTGCTGCCCGGCTACTATTTAATGCTGGAAGGCAGCGCCACGTCCGCCGCCAACCTCGACTGGTTTGTGAAGCGGCTGATGGACAGGGAGGCAAAAGAGCCGGGCAACGTATACGAAAAGATAAACGAAATGGTAATGAGCGTGGACACCCGGGACTGCCCGGTGCTGTTCGTGCCGTTTTTGTACGGTTCCAACGCTAACATAGACGCCCGTTCGCTCTTCATCGGTCTTCGGGGCATACACACAAAGGCGCACATGCTGCGCGCCGTATACGAGGGCATTGTTTTCTGCCACAGGTACCATATCGAAAAGCTCTTCCGTTACAGGAAAGATTTCAACGCCGTCAGGATATCGGGCGGCGGCACGAAATCCGACGTGTGGCTGCAGATGTTCGCGGACATAATAGGGCTGCCCATGGAAATAACGGAAGCCCAGGAGACGGGCACGCTCGGGGCGGCCATGTGCGCCGGGGTGGGCGTGGGCCAGTACCCCGGCATGGTGCAGGCCGCGGACAAGTTCGTCAAACTCAAGAAGACCGTCTGCCCCAACGCCGAAAGTTCGCGTTTCTACGAGAAGAAGTACCAGCTATACAAAAAGGTGCTCGATTCGCTGGACGGCGTGTGGGAAGACTTCAACGCGATTTCCAGGGGGTGACGCCATGGATTTGTTAATGGGAATAGACCTTGGGTCAACGAGCACAAAGGCCGTGGTGTACGACGCGGAAGGCAATATGGTCGCGAGCGCGGCCGGCAAGTTGCCCCTTACGCACGACGACCCCGCCCATCCCGCCTGGTGTGTTTGGCAGCCTAGTGATGTGTGGGCAAATGTCGTGGAAGTCATACGCGGCGCCGCCGCAAAGATACCGCCCGGCGGCAAACTTAAGGCCCTCGCCGTTACCGGTTTTGGCATGGACGGCGTGCCGCTCGATGCGGCCGGCAATGAACTCTTCCCCTTTATCTCATGGCACTGCACGCGCAACCTGCCCCAGTTCGAAAGGGCGCAGGAACTCTTGGGCGAAAAGCTCATATTCGAAGAGACATGCAAGCGCCCCATGCTTATAGACAGCATATACAGGATGATGTGGATGGCGGACAACCATCCTGAAATCCTCGACGCGACGCACAAGTGGCTGCTCATAGAAGACTACGTCAATTACAAACTCTGCGGGGTTATGGCCTCCGACTACTCAATGTCTTCCACCATTTCGGCCCTTAAACAAGAAGACCATACCTGGTCTGATACGATCCTTAATAAACTTTCCGTTCCCCGCCGCATACTTACAGATCCCATGCAGAGCGGCACGGTTCTGGGCAGGGTGCTGCCGGATGTGTGCGGGCTAACAGGGCTTTCCAGCGACGTGCTGGTGGTACTGGGCGGGCACGACTACATCTGCGCCGCGCTGGCTCTGGGCATAAGGGACGAGAGCGAGATAGCCGACATAAGCGGCACCTGGGAAATGCTCGTCAAGGGCGCGCGCTCAGTAAAGGACTATAAGTATTCCGACGAATGCTTTTACATAGAGAGCCACGTCGCGAAAGACGCCTACTGCCTGATTTCATCCACCGTATCGGGCAGCATCATGGAGTGGGCCAGGTATAATCTCAGCGGCGGCATCGACGCAAACTCGCCCAAGCTGTGGGAAGAGCTTATGGCGCAGGCGCAGGCCGCCCCTCTGGGCGCGCACGGCTGCACGCTGCTCCCCCACTTTTCAGGGTCCAACGCTCCCAGGGTCGAACCAACCTCTCTGGGCGCTTTCGTGGGCATGAACGGCCTCGTCACCCGGGGCGGCATGCTGCGCTCGGTTGTGGAGGGGCTTACGTACAAAACGCGCGAGATGCTGGAATCCATGACCATAAGTTCCGGTCTGCCCCGAACCATGAAGGTAGTGGGCGGAGCCATCAACAATCCTTTCTGGATGCAAGCCAAGGCGGATATAATGGGCATAAGCGTAGAAGCGTCCGGCCTCTACGAGGCAACGCCGCTCGGAGCCGCGCTCCTGGCCGGAATAGGCGCGGGCGTCTACTCCAGCGAAGACGAGGCCATAGCGGCGGTAAGCAAACCGGGCATAAGCTACCATCCCGACGCGGAAAGGCACGAAGCGTACACCGATCTTTACCAAAATATCTACCTAAAGCTGCAAGATTCTTTAAGAGACGTCAACCGGTCAATATTCGACCGCTATTTGAAATAAAAGTTACGGATTAAACGAAAGGAATTAAAGCCATGGAATTCAAACTGCTGCACGACGCCAACGTCGTGCTCGCCGAAACCCCCATATGGGACTCGCGCGACAAGAAGATTTACTGGACTGACCTTTTTGAGGGAGAAATATTCGCATACGACCCCGTGAGCGGTGAAGAGAAAAAATGGAGCACGGGTAAACTCATAGGCTCCGCCATCCCCTGCGAGGACGACAGCATTCTGTTCGCGGCGCTGGACGACGGCATGTACCGCATGGACAAGGCGACGTCCGAACTGGAACTGATCGCCGACCCCGAACCGGATAACTGGGTCAACCGCTACAACGACACCAGGATAGACGCTACCGGCCGCATATTCACCAGCAGCACCGCCAAGACTTACGCCACCCCCGCCTACACTCCCGACCAGACGGGCGGCTTTTACATGGTGGAGAGGGACGGGCATGTGCACACGGTCGACCCTGTGATAAACCAATACAACTGCATTGTGTGGAATGCGGACAACACGCTCATGTATGTAATCGACAGTTACAATTCGAAACTTCTCGTGTGGGACTTCGAACTAAACTCCGGCCCCGTGGGCAAGCCCAGGGTGGGCATAGACTTTAACGGCGCGCAGGGTACGCCGGACGGCATGAGCATAGACGTCGAAGGCAAGCTCTACATCTGCCACTGGACGGGACAGATAAGCATATGGGACAACAGCCTGGGGCATGTGGAAGATGTGGCCTTCCCCGTCCCGCAGGTATGCTGCGGCGGCTTTTACGGTGACGGCATGAAGGATTTCTGTGTGGCCACGGCGCATTTGGACTACACCGGCGGGCAAATGGAAAAACGCAACGGCGCTGGCGGCCTTTTCACCACCAGGAACAATGTTGCCGGCAGGCCGGATTACTTTTTAAAGAAATAGGAATAAGCGAGGTGTTAGATATGAAGTACCGTAAACTTGGAAACAGCGGCATAGACGTTTCAGTCATAGGCCAGGGCACCTGGGAGCTCGGGAATGATTTCTTTGGCGAAGTGGACGAGAAGGCTGGTATTGACGCCATCCATAAATCCATGGACTTGGGCGTTAACCTCATTGATACGGCGCCCGGTTACGGCAACAATTACGAGTCGGAGATAGCTGTGGGCAAGGCGCTCAAGGGCCGCCGCGACAAGGCTATTATTTCCACAAAATTTGGCATATTGAGGGTGTTCGGCGAGTATGTGAAGTGCCTGTCGCCCACTGTGGTGCGGGCGGAGCTGGAAGGCTCGCTCAGGCGGCTTGGAACCGACTACATCGACGTTTACATGATCCACTGGCCGGACGCAAACTTCGGCATCGAAGACGCTCTACACGAGCTGGCAAAGTTCAAGAAGGAAGGTAAGGTGCGCGCTACCGCCGTTTCTAATTTCAGTGTGGAGCAGATCAAGCTGGCGCGGGAAATCGCGGACCTATCCTGCGTGCAGCCGCCGTGCAGCCTCTTTAACCGCTCCAGCTTTGAAAACGGCATAATCCCCTACTGCTTTGACCAGGGCATAGGCGTTATGACTTACGGCTCACTGGGCGGCGGCATATTAACCGGCAAGATCAAAAAGCCCATAGTGAACAGCGGCAAGGAGCAGCGCAACGGCTTTTACGACTTCTTCAACGAGCCCATGTGGACAAATTGCAACAAAATGCTGGACGTGCTGCGCGGCATAGCCGGCGTAAGAGGCGTTTCGGTCGCCGAAGTGTCCATAAACTGGGTGCTCGCCCAGAACGGTGTCACCTGCGCGCTCATGGGTTCCAACACGCCCGAAATGGCAACGGAAAACGCCAAAGCAGCCGATTGGGAACTGACGGCGGAAGAATTGAAAACGATTGACGATAATTACGCGAAGATAATGGGATGACGTAGAAACAGCACCTGGCGCCTGCCAAGGCAAGGGCTACTAATACTAGGGCGTGTTTCAAAAATAGCGGTAGGCTAGATTTTTGATACACGCCCTAGTATAAGCTGGCAGTTTTGACTTCATCCCTTGGATATTCATCCATATATTTCCTGCACCTACAGTGAGATGCCGTCGTTCCGTTGGCCAAGTTCCTCATCCAGAACGACCAGGCCTTTGGTTTCACTGCCAAAGTGCTGGAATTTTTTGAGCAGGTCGCTCGCTTGTTTTTCATCCTCCAATTGCTCATCTTGGAACCAGTTGAGAAAATGCGCCGTACGGAAATCGTCGTCTTTTTTCGCCTGCACAGCAATGGCATTAATAGAATCGGTGATGTATCTTTCGTGTTCCAGCGCTTTCCGCAAAGGCGCCCCGTTGTCGGGGAAACCCACGACCGGTTTGTCGATGGCCGGTAACTCCACGGGTGCGTCGTTGTCCTGTAAATAATTGATGAATTTGCCCGCGTGCGTGCATTCTTCCTTGGCCTGTATCTTGTACCATCGTTCAAAGCCAAACAGCGCCCGTGCCTCAAAGTAGATAGAGATTTGGAGATAAAGGTAAGCGGAATAGTATTCCCTCCCAATTTGTTCATTGATCATACGGATCATTTCATCGCTTAACATCATTGCACTCCTTTCAAAAAGTGGATGCCTTAGTATAACCGCCTATTCGTTTTATAAAACAGTATCCTCATATTTTCTTTGAAAGAAGAGCAGGTATTCTGCCGGCGCGATTTCCGTTAATACTTCCCGTACTCAGCAATAGTCTCCAACATGGCCTTATAATTCTCCGGCACGACGGAACTGTGTATGGAATTGCTGGAGGAACAGATGTAGCCTGTTGTGCCTTTGGCCACGTCTATGCAGTGCTTTGTTTCCGCGACAACGTCGTCCACCGTGCCTGAGACGAGCGTTGTGGCGCAGTTCACGTTTCCCTTGAGGGCTATTTTATTGCCGTAAGTCTTTTTCATGTATGCGAGATCCATGCCTGCTATGGGGTCAATCGGGTCGAGGCAGTCGAAGCCGGTGTCCATGTACATGTCTATTAACGGCATGATATTGCCGTCCGTGTGTTTTATCACGAAAAAGCCCAGGTCTTTGTACACTCCTATTATCCTTTTCATCTCCGGATAGAACATTTCCCTGAATATCGCGGGCGAGATCATCGGGCCGTTGTTGTACGCCACGTCGTCGCCCGTGTACACGAACTTTACGCCGCGTTTCTGGGCTTCGTCCGCCAGGGCTATCTGCGCGTCCACAGTCATTTTCACGAGAGCGCTTATGAACTCCGGCTCGTCGAGTATGTTCATTACAAAGTCGTCGAAGGGCATCATGCGCGAGGGCAGCGACCAGATGTCGTTCAGGTGGAGTATGACGGCCTTGTCCTTGCCGTATTTTTCCAGCGCCTCCTCAAGGTTTTTGAAGCGGCCGGGCGCCTTGGCTCCGGGCGGCGTGTAGGCCTCGAGGTCTTCCATGTTCTTTATGGGGCCGTCTATGGGGAAGGAGTGCGCTTCTTTGGTGAAGCCTTTTATCATGCCCCACTCGTCTTTGACGTTGCCGTCCGTCAGCTTTTCCGAAGTGTAGTTTATATCCACGCACACAGCATCGGTGTCTTCCGCGCTGAACTCCTCAAAACTGTGCCCGCCGGGCAT